>JANRJG010000042.1 GCA_033875315.1 Candidatus Methylacidiphilales bacterium | reverse complement strand
GACGATACGGTGGCCTTTTTTACGCGCTGCAATGATCCGCTTCCTTAAATCTGCACTCAATGGGTTCATCCCCAGTTTGGTACGGCATCGGACAGGGATTGTACAGTCTATTGTGCCTATCTAATCCGGAATTGCTCTAGAGCGCTTCCCATTCAATGGGCGGCAATTCCCAATCGTTTCTCTTACTCGCTCTCGTGCTCGTTCTCTCCATCCATGAGAGAACGAGAATGAGAAAGAGTATGAGAACGATTAGCAGATTAAACGCAAAACGCTTTAGAGCCATTCCGGTTTGACTGGAGACATTTCCATTTATGTGGTGGAGCGGCCCGCTCCACCTTGGGAACCCGGATTGATTCTATCAAAACCGGAAGTGCACCAGTTTATCTCGTTTACGCCTCAGCCTGCCACATGCTCCTGCTCGGGCTCTCTTTTTGGGAGAGCACAAGCACCAGGGCTGGAAGAGAAACGAGATCAGCCCGCGGCGCCGGTCAGACTGGAGATGATGCTCACAAGCGGGAGGAAGAGGGCGATGACGATCGTACCCACGACCACAGCCAGGAAGACGATCATGACCGGTTCCAGGAGCGAGGTCAGACCGGCGACGGCGACGTCCACTTCTTCCTCATAGACATCGGCCACCTTGGTGAGCATGTCGGGCAATTGACCGGTCTCCTCACCGACCTGGATCATGCTGATGACCATGGGCGGAAAGAGGCCGCTGGCCTCGAGCGGAGCGACCATCGATTCCCCTTCCTTGACGGCTTCGTGGACCTTGGTCAGGGCGTCGGCGATGACGACGTTGCCGGCCGTTTCTTTCGTGATGCTGAGGGCTTGGAGGATCGGAACGCCGGAGGAAACCAGCGTGCCGAGCGTGCGGGAGAATCGGGCGATGGAAGTCTTGGTCAGGAGATCGCCAAAAATGGGCATCTTGAGTTTGAAGCGGTCGAGGACGATGCCGCCGGCGGCCGTGGCGGAGAAGAGTTTGTAGCCGACGACGAGGGCGACGATGATGATGGGGAGATAGGGGATGGGGAGGGCGCCGGGGCTTACGGACGGCGGCCAGACGAGGTATTGGACGAAGCGGCTGACGTCGATGACGAACTGGGTCAGACCGGGAAGGGCGCGGCCGCTGAGCATGTCGTTGAAGATTTTTTCGAATTTCGGAACGATGAAAAGGAGGAGGAAGGCGAGGATGCCGACGGCGATGCAAAGCACGACGACGGGGTAGACGAGGGCGGCGATGACCTTGCCGCGGATCTTCTGGGATTTTTCCTGGAACTCGGCCAGTCGGCGCAGAACGATTTCCAGAACCCCGCCGAGTTCACCGGCCTTGACCATGTTGACGTAGAGCTTGTTGAAAATCTTGGGGTGCTGGGCCAGGGCTTCCGAGAACGTGTTCCCGCTTTCGACGGAGTCGGAGAGATTGACCATCGCCGCCTTGAGGCCGACGTGCTTCTCCTGCTTCATCAGCGTGCGGAGGCTGCGGAGGAGGGGAAGGCCGGCGTCAATGAGGGTGGCGAGCTGCCGGGTGAAAATCATCAAGGTCTTGGCCTTGACCTTGGGTGCGCCGAAGACTCCGCCCTTGGCGGCCTTTGTGCCTTCACCAGGACCGGTGACTCCACCCGTGCGCACGCCCTCCACCACCGTGGTGGGGAAAAGGCCCTGGGCCTTGATTTGGGCCGAGGCATCCTGCGCATTCGCAGCGCTGACGGTTCCGGATTTCTGTTGTCCGGCCGAATCGACCGCAGTGTAAGAAAAAGTGGGCATGGGAGTGGGGGGTGATTAGGTGTACTTTATCACTTCTTCGATGGTGGTTTCACCATCAAAAATGCAGCGCAGTCCGTCTTGGCGGAGAGTGGTCATGCCGAGTTCAATGGCTTTCTGTCGGACCACCACGGTGGGGGCGCGCTCGTTGATCAACTGCCGGATGGGCTCCTTGATGTCGAGGAGTTCGTAGATCCCCTTGCGACCCTTGTAGCCGGTGTTGTTGCAAACTTCGCACCCTTCTCCGTAGTAGAACGACTTGTCCCCGACATCGTGCGCGGTCAGGCCGATTTGCGCAAGCACGCTTTCCGAGGGTTCGTAGGCGGTTTTGCATTTCTGACAAACCTTGCGGATGAGGCGTTGGCCGAGCACACCCTCGAGTGTGGCGGAGATGAGGAAGGGTTCGACGCCCATATCGATGAGACGGGTGATGGCGCCCGGGGCGTCGTTGGTGTGGAGCGAGGTCAGGACGAGGTGCCCGGTGAGCGAGGCTTGGATGGCGATCTGGGCGGTTTCGAGGTCGCGGGTTTCACCGACGAGGATGCGGTCGGGGTCCTGACGGAGAAAGGCACGGAGGGCGCGGGCGAAGGTCAGTCCGATGCTCTCGTGGACCTGGACCTGCATGATGCCTTCGAGTTCGTATTCGACCGGGTCCTCGGTGGTGAGGATCTTGGTGTCGATGGTGTTGATTTTGCGGATGCAGGAGTAAAGCGTGGTCGTCTTTCCGGAGCCGGTGGGGCCGGTGACAATGAAGATGCCGTGGGGTTTCTCGATGGTGGCCTCGATGTAGGTCTTGATGGCATCGGGCATGCCCAGGCTTTCCAGATCAAGGTTGACGACCGAGCGGTCGAGGACGCGAAGCACGACACTTTCCCCGTGCTGGGTCGGGAGGGTGGAGACGCGGAGGTCGACCTGTCTTCCGGCCAGGGTGGTCTGGATGCGCCCATCCTGTGGGATGCGGCGTTCAGCGATGTTCAGACCGGACATGACCTTGATGCGGGAGATGACAGGAAGGGCCAGGCGCTTGGGCGGGGGGGCCATTTCGTAGAGGGCGCCGTCAACGCGGTAGCGGATCTTGAATTCTTTTTCGAATGGCTCGAAGTGGACGTCGCTGGCCTGGGCTTGAATGGCTTTGGCGATGACGGTGTTGACATACTTGACGATGGGGGCGCTGTTGGCGGCGGAACCCACGTCATCGAGGGCCTCGACACCCTCTTGGACTTCACCGGCCAACTGGGAGAGGAGGTCGTCGACGGCGGCGTCCTCCTTGCCATAGAATTCGGTGATTTTCTCCCTTACCTGGCCGAGGGGACAGACGATGACGTGGATGGTCTTGTTGGTGGCGAAGCGGATGTCCTCGACCGCCTGCTGGCCGAGGGGGTCGAGGAGGGCGACGGTGATGCTGTCCTGGTCGTAGGCCACGGGGAGGGCGCCATGGATGCGGGCGGTCTGTGGAGGGATCGAGGCGAGCAATTCGGGGGTGAAGTGGGCGCCGGAGAGATCGACGTATTGCAGGCCGAGGTAGTTCGCGATGTGTTGGAGAAGGTCGTTTTCGGAGAGGATGCCGTAATCGGCGATGATCTGTTCGATGGCCTTGCCCGAGCGCTGGTGCTCCTCGAGCAGGTCCTGCATTTGTTCCGGGCGGATGAGGCCGTGGTCGGCGAGGAAAGAAGTGAGGAGGTGGGCGTCCATGGTCAGTCCTTGTCCCCCATGGTGGCGGAGATGATTTCCTCGGGCGTGGTGACGCCGGCGACGGCCTTGCGGATGCCGTCCTCGCGCAGAGTGCGCATCCCGAGGTCGCGGGCACGTTCGCGGATGACCGAGACACTGGCGCGGTCGTTGATCAGGCCGCGGATTTCGTCGTCGACCATGAAGATTTCGAAAATGCCATTGCGGCCCTTGTAGCCGGAGCCGCGGCAAATGTCACAACCGTGGCCGTGGCGGAAGTTGGCCTCGGCCAGGCGCGAGGCGTCCAGATTCATGGCGCGGAGCTCGACCTCGCTCGGGCTGTAGGCCTGGGCGCAGTTTTTGCAAACCTTGCGGATGAGGCGCTGGGCCATGACGGCGCGGACCGAGGAAGAGACGAGGAAAGGTTTGATGCCGATGTCGACCAAGCGGGTGACGGCGCTGGGGGCATCGTTGGTGTGGAGCGTGCTGAAGACCAAGTGGCCGGTGAGCGAAGCGTTGATGGCGATCTGGGCGGTCTCGGGATCGCGAATTTCCCCCACCATGATGATGTTGGGCGCCTGGCGGAGCATGGCACGGAGGGCGGAGGAGAAGGTCATGCCGACGTCGTGGCGGACGGCAACCTGGTTGATGCCGGGCAGTTCATACTCGACCGGGTCCTCGACGGTGATGAGTTTGCGGTCAGGTTTGTTGAGGGTGTTGAGGCAGGCGTAGAGGGTGGTGGACTTCCCGGAACCAGTGGGGCCGGTGACGAGGAAGATGCCGTCGGGCAGGCCGAGGATCCGTTCCATCAGGGCTTGGTCGTCAGAAAAGAATCCGAGCTCGGGCAGGCCGAGGGTGAGGCTGGTCTTGTCCAGAATACGCATGACGATGGATTCGCCGTGGACCGTGGGGATGCTGGAAACACGGAGGTCAATGGAACTGCCATCCTGCATGGCGAGGGCGATGCGTCCGTCCTGGGGCAGGCGCTTTTCCGCAATGGACATATTGCCCATGATTTTGATGCGGCTGAGGATGGCGGATTGGAGGCGCTTGGGCGGGTCGCGCATTTCTTGGAGTACCCCGTCCATGCGGTAGCGGAGGCGGAATCGTTTTTCCAAGGGCTCAATGTGGATGTCACTCGCCTTGAGCCGGAAGGCATCCATGATCATGCCGTAGACCATCTTGATGATGGGGGCGTCGCCTTCGCCGCCCTCGGTTTCCTCGACCGCCCCGGCGGATGCGGGGTCTCCCTTGACCAACAATTCCTCGTCGGTCCCGTATTCGTTGATGAGGGCGTCGACGGATTCGTCGGTGGCACCGTAGTGGGTGGCGATGGCCTGCTCGATTTTCTCCTTGGGGACGACGATGGGCTCGATCTCCGTCTTCATCAGGTAGCGGAGGGCGTCGAGGGTTTGGAAATCCATGGGGTCGGGGATGGCGACCTGGATGGAGTGGGGGAAGCGTTGAACCGGAATGACGCCGTAGTGGCGGGCCTGGGATTTTTTCAGCAGGGCCACGGCCTCGGGATGGAGGTGTTCGATTTCGGGTGAAAACTCCATCCCGCAGTCGGTGGCCATCAATTGCAGGATGTCATTGCGGCTGGCCTGGCCGGAGGAGACTATCTCATCGAAGGCGGAACGGTGGTTGTTGGCGGCATCCAGGCGCACCTGCAGCGCCTGATCCTGGGTGAGGGAGCCGGAATTGACCAACAACTCAAGGATGTAATCGTCGTTCGGCGCCATCTTGTGTTCCAAAAGTTAGAAAGGCGCTCTTTACCTGCCAAGGATAATCACAGTTTTTTGCGTAAAATTTCATCCACCACGGCGGGGTTGGCCCGGCCCTTGGTGGCCTTCATGACAAAGCCCTTGAAGGCGTTGATGGCGGCGGTCTTGCCGGCCTTGTAGTCCTCGACGCTCTTGGGGTTGGCGGCGATGGCCTGATCGCAGATGGCCTCGAGTTCGCCCAAATCGCTGACCTGGACCAGGCCCTTTTTCTCCACAATGGCGTTTGGCTTTTCACCGGAGGCGAGCATGTCGGCGAGGACGTCCTTGGCCTGTTTGGAGTTGATCTTGCCGTCTTCGACGAGGTTGGAGAGATCCCCGAAGTAGTTGGCCGGGAGAGTGACGGTGGCGAGGTCGGGGCCGGTGGCGAGGAAGTCGTTGATGAGGAAATTGGCCACCGCTCCCGGGTTTTTTGCGCCGGCAGCGGCTTTTTCAAAGTAGGCCGCCAGTAGGCTGTCTGCGACCAGGACTTCGGCTTGGTATTCACCCAGGTTGTACGTGTTCATGAAGCGGAGCTTCATCTGTTCGGGCAGTTCGGGCAGGCGCTTCTGGGCCCGGTCGAGAATTCCTTCGGTGGTGCGGACGGGGAGCAGGTCGGGATCGGGGAAGTAACGGTAGTCGTGGGCGTCCTCCTTGACACGCATGAGCTGGGTTTGTCCGGCGGGGTCATCCCAGCGGCGGGTTTCCTGGCGGATGGTGCCTCCGGATGAGACCACCCCGATCTGGCGGTCGATCTCATAGGCCAGGGCGCGGCGGACCCCGCTGATTGAGTTCATGTTTTTCACCTCGCACTTGGTGCCGAACTTTTCCTGGCCGACCGGGCGGACGCTGACATTGACGTCGCAGCGCAACTGGCCCTTTTCCATGTCGGCGTCGCTGACCCCGCCGTGGATGAGGATCTGCTTCAGGGTGGTGAGGAAGGCGAAGGCCTCCTCGGGCGAGCGTAGATCGGCCTCGGTGACGATCTCCATCAAAGGGGTGCCGGCGCGGTTGAAGTCAATGCCGCTGGTCACCTCAAAGTGCTGCGATTTGGCCACGTCTTCTTCCAAGTGGATACGGGTCAACCGCACCGCTTTGCGGGCGGAGGCAATGGGTTCCTTCTGGGTTTCCTTGGGGAAGGCGTACTTGCCAAGGACCACTTGGCCGCCTTCGCAGAGGGGCATGTCGTACTGCGAAATCTGGTAATTTTTCGGCATGTCGGGATAGAAGTAATTCTTCCGGTCAAATTTGCAGATTTCGGCGATGCGGCAGTTGAGCATCAGACCGGTGAGGACGGTGCGTTCAATGGCCTCGGCGTTGGGGACTGGCAGGGCACCGGGGAGACCGAGGCAAACCGGGCAGGTGTGCGTGTTGGTGGCCCCACCGTATTCATTGCGGCAGCCGCAGAACATTTTGGAACGGGTCTTGAGCTGGACGTGCACTTCCAGACCGATGATGGCTTCGTAGGACATCGAATTTTTAACTATTTAGTCTTAAGGGTTAAGTTTCAAGGCACAGCAATGGACGGGCGTTGTTTGACCCATTCATGCGCGGTTTCGTAGGCATGTCCGGCGCGCAGCAGGGTTTCTTCGCCGAAATGGGGGCCGATCAATTGCAGGCCGATGGGGAGGCCCGAGGAGGTGAATCCACAAGGGAGGGAGAGGCCGCAAACGCCGGCCAGATTGACGGCGATGGTGTAAATATCGGCCAGGTACATTTGGAGCGGATCGTTGGTTTTTTCGCCAAACTTGAAGGCCGGACCGGGCGAGGTGGGCGTGAGGAGGACGTCGCACTTTTCGAAGGCCTGTTCGAAGTCGCGGCGCAGGAGCTGGCGCACTTTCTGGGCGCGGTTGTAGTAGGCATCGTAGTAGCCGGAACTGAGGACGTAGGTGCCGAGGATGATGCGGCGTTTGACCTCGGGGCCGAAGCCCTCGGCGCGTGAATTCTTGTAAACGGATATCGGGTCGGCGGCGTCGGTCGAACGGTGGCCGTAGCGAACCCCGTCGAAGCGGGCGAGGTTGGCCGAAGCTTCTGCGGTGGCGATGATGTAATAGACGGCGATGGCCGCGGAGGTGTGGGGGAGGGAAACGTCGACGATTTCGGCTCCCTGACGGGTATACCAGTCGATGGCCTTGCGGATGGAGGCTTCGATTTGCTTGTCCATGCCCTCGGCGAAGTATTCACGGGGAATGCCGACACGGAGGCCGTTGATGGGCAGATTGAGTTTGGCGGTGTAATCGGGGACGGCGACCGGGCGGCTGGTATTCTCCATGGGGTCGTAACCGGCCAGAACATTGAGCAGGAGGGCGGAATCCTCCACGGTTTTGGTGAGCGGTCCGATTTGGTCGAGGGAGGAGGCGAAGGCGACCAGGCCGTAGCGGGAGACCCGTCCGTAAGTGGGTTTCAGACCGACGCATCCGCAGAGCGCGGCCGGTTGACGGATGGAACCGCCGGTGTCCGAACCGAGGGCGGCGATGGCTTCATCGGCGGCGACGACGGCGGCGGAGCCGCCACTGCTTCCCCCGGGGATGCAATCGAGGTTCCAGGGGTTGCGGGTTTTTTGATAGGCGGAATGCTCGGTCGAGGATCCCATGGCGAACTCGTCCATGTTGGTGCGGCCGAGGAGAATGGCACCGGCTTCGCGGAGTTTGCGCACCACGGTGGCGTCGTAGGGAGACTTGTAGCCTTGCAGGATTTTCGACGAGCAGGTGCAACCTTCGCCGAGGGCGTTGATGTTGTCCTTGATGGCGATGGGGATGCCGCCGAGGGGCTTGGAGAGGTCGGCCTTTTGTGCGGCCTGGAGGGCGGATTCCCGGTCGACCCGGAGGTAGCCTTGGACTTTCGGGTCCACAGCCTCGATGCGTGCCAGTAGGTCTTGGACGATGGCCGTGGGGGTGGTGCTGCCCGCTTGGAGGTTGCGGCGGAGGGCGGCGATAGTAGAAGAGGACAAACTCATGGGATTACTCGACGATTTTGGGCATGATCAGCAGGTGGTCGGCCTGCTTGGGGGCATTTTGCAGCGAGGCTTCGCGGCTCAGGCTGGGGCGTTCCTCGTCGAGGCGGAGGACGTTGACCGGGAGATGGGGATCGATGGGGTGGTCGGGGACCGAGGAGGTGTCGACGGCATTGAGTTGGGCGACGTAGTCGAGGATGTTGCCAAGTTGGGTCTGGAAAAGGTTTTCTTCGTCCGGGGTGAGCTTGAGTCGCGCCAATCCGGCCACATACGCCACTTGGATGCCATTCGTTTTCACGTAAAGTTCTTAGACCTGTGCAAGGGCTGCCTCAAGTGATTTAACGCATTTTTTGTGTGGGGTCATTCCTTCCTCTAATCCGTGGGTTATCCCGGATGATAAGTTGTGACACTGGCGTATTCAGGGACTTCGCGATTGCCATGGGGCGGCGGGGCCACATAGATTCTAAGAAGGGATGAGGCTCTTTTTTCCACGCGAAACGGACCCGTCAGAAAACAGGGTGATGATCACTCCCGAAGTGGTGGCCAAACTGGTCAAAAACGGAGCGGAGATCGGGGTGGAATCGGGACTTGGGTCGTCCTTGGGTTGGGGAGATGAACGCTATCGCCTAGCTGGGGCCACTCTTTTTGCATCCCGATCAGAGGGCCTGGAAACCGCGGGGGCGATCTTCCGTTTCCGCAAGCCCAGTTCCGCGGATCTGGCCAACATCAAGGCTGGTACCCTTCATGTCAGTTTTCTGGATCCCTTCAACGACCAATCCGGGGTGGAGACCCTGGCCAAGGCAGGCATCCGTGCGGTCAGCCTGGAAATGATTCCCCGCACCACGTTGGCCCAAAAGATGGATGTCCTCAGTTCGCAGGCCAATCTGGCGGGTTATGTCTCGGTTCTATTGGCGGCGAATCATCTGCCCAAGATCCTTCCCATGATGATGACAGCGGCCGGCACCCTCACGCCTTCCAAGGTTCTGATTGTCGGGGCCGGGGTGGCCGGACTCCAGGCCATTGCCACCGCCCGGCGTCTCGGAGCCAAAGTTTCGGCCTACGACACCCGTCCGGTGGTCGAAGAACAGGTCAAGTCACTCGGCGCCGCCTTTGTGAAAATTGATATCGGCGAGACCGGCCAAACTTCGGGGGGCTACGCCAAGGCCCTGGATGAAAACCAACTGGCCCGCCAGCGCGAGGCCTTGAAAAAAGTTTGTGCCGAGTCGGATGTCGTCATCACCACCGCACAGGTGTTCGGGCGCAAGGCCCCGGTCATCATCACCAAGGAGATCCTGTCCGCGATGAAACCCGGCAGCGTCGTGGTCGATGGTGCCGTCGAGAGCGGAGGAAATGTCGAGGGGGCAGCCGCTGGCCAGACCACCCTGGCCGGTGGGGTGACAGTGGTCGCTCTTCCCGCTCTTCCCGGAAGGGTGCCCGTGCATGCCAGCCAGGTTCTGGCCGGCAACATCCAGGCATTTATCGAGCACAGTTGGGACAAGGAATCCAAATCCATCCGGTTGCGCTTGGACGATGAAATCATCCGGGGCTGTCTTCTGACCCTCGACGGGGAAATTTGCCATCCCGACATCCGGTCCCGTTACGGGCTCCCGGCATTGAAAACAACCTAACCATGTCCATACCCGTATTCACCCACCTTTGGCCCATGGCGGAAACCGTTGGCGCGGATTACATGGGATTGCTCTTTGTTTTCCTCCTCTCCACGTTCGTCGGGCTTCAGGTCATCGCCCGCGTTTCCAGGCTGCTCCACACACCGTTGATGTCCCTGACCAATGCCATCTCCGCCATCGCCGTGGTCGGAGCCATCCTTGTGGCCGGACGTGACCATGAATCCTGGATCAACCTCCTCGGCCTGGTTGCCATCACCGCCTCGGTGACCAACATCGTCAGCGGATTCCTCATCACCGACCGCATGCTCAAGATGTTCAAGCAACGGGAGGGCAAGAAGCCGTGACCACCGCCATCCAGGTGGCCTACCTGATTGCCACCGCCCTCTTCGTCTTCTCCCTGCGCTGGATGAACGACCCCAAGAGCGCGCGCAAGGGCGTATTGGCCGGGGTTTTGGGCATGGGTCTGGCCATCGCGGGTACCCTGGCCGATCCCAGTATCATCGCTTCCAACTATGTCTGGATCACCCTGGCGGTGGTTCTCGGCATCCTCATCGGGGTGCCGCTTTCCCGCGTTCCCCTGACGGCCGTGCCCCAGCGGACGGCCCTCTCGCACGCCTTCGGTGGCCTGGCCGCGGGATTGGTCGGCACGGCCAAGTTTTACATCCTTGCGGGTGAAACGGGCCACGAGACACCGCGTTTTGTCATCTTTGCCCTTTGTGCCGAGGTGCTCCTGGGTTACCTCACTTTCACCGGCAGTCTGATGGCCGCGGGCAAGCTCCAGGAAGTCATCCCCTCCCGCCCCATCACTTACCGCAATCAGAACCTGATCAATGGCCTCCTGTTGGTGGCTGCCATAACCTGCTGTGGATTGCTCATGTGGGACTTCCAGCGTTTCCACCTGCTTTTCCCCGTGGTCATTCTATTGGCCCTGGTTTTCGGCGTCCTCCTCATCATCCCGATCGGTGGCGCTGACATGCCCACGGTCATTTCCCTGCTCAATTCCTACGCCGGTCTTTCCGCCGTGGCCATGGGCTTTGTCCTCGACAACAAGCTCCTGATCACCGCCGGTGCCCTCGACGGTTCTTCCGGCCTCATCCTTTCCATCATCATGTGCAAGGCCATGAACCGCAGCTTCACCAACGTCCTCTTCGGAGCCTTCGGCCAGGTCCAAAGCACCGCCGCCGCCGCCGAGCAGCGCACGGTCAAGAGCGCCACCCCCCAGGACGCTGCCGAGTTGATGGAAAACGCCTCCCTCGTGGTCATCGTCCCCGGATATGGCATGGCCGTGGCCCAGGCCCAGCACCGTGTGCGCGAAATCTACGATCACCTGACCAAAAAAGGCGTCAGCGTCAAATTCGCCATCCACCCCTTGGCCGGACGCATGCCGGGGCACATGAATGTCCTCCTGGCCGAGGCCGACATCCCTTACGAAGATCTGGTGGAAATGGACGAGATCAATCCCGACATGCCCCAATGCGACGTCTGCCTGGTCATCGGGGCCAACGACGTCGTCAATCCCGCGGCCAGAAGCAACAAAGGGAGCCCGATCTACGGCATGCCCATCATCGAGGCCGACAAGGCCCGTACCGTTCTGGCCATCAAGCGCAGCATGAACCCGGGCTTTGCCGGGATCGAAAACGACCTTTACTTCAACGAGAAGACGTTGATGGTTTTTGGCGATGCCAAAGCAGTCACCGGCGAGATCGCCAAGGCCCTCGCGGGCGAAGAAAGCGGCCACTAGACCCCCGCGCCGGACCGGGAAAAAATCCTGGGTCCTTTACGTGCTGCTTTGTGGCGACGGGTCGCTTTACTGCGGCATCACCAATGATCTTCCCAAGCGCCTGTCCGCGCACCGTACCGGACGGGGCGCGCGCTACACCCGGGGGAGGGGGCCTTTGAGGCTGAGGCGCAGTTGGCCGATGAAAAACAAATCCAAGGCACTGAAGGCTGAGTTGGCATTCAAGAAGCTGGATCGTCGGGGAAAAAACAGAGTGATCCGGATCACGGCAGGTGGGCCATTCGGTTGCTGAGCCCGGCTTTGACGTACTTTTCCAATCGGCAATCAAACCCGCCCAGGTCGGCGACGAGCCGCTCTTCGAGATGCAGGGACGGGACCGGGCAATCGATCTTCACCGGGTTGGTGAAGATGAGCCGCCCGCCGGGTGCAAGCACGCGGTCGGCGGCAAGGAATAGGTCGTGGATGAGCCCGCGCAGGTTGGGGATGCGGATGCGCCGGCCCAGGGGTGGGTTGGAGATGACCAGGGTCAATGAACCCGGTGGGATTCCTGCTTTTTTCGGGTAATCCCGGAAGTCACAGCAGTTGAAATGTGTTCGAATGCCCACCAGTCCGGCGGCAGCCAGATTGGCGCGGGCATGGACCAGCGCTTCCCCGCTCAGGTCGCTGCCATGGAGTTCCGATACGCCACCCAACAATCCGCTCTCGATCAATTCCAGGCCCGATCCGCAGAAGGGATCCCAGACCCGTTCGGGTTTGCCCGGGCGACCGGCCCAACGGGCCAGACTCGCGGCCAGCGGTGGATGCGAGGCTGCGGCCACGTCGTGAAGCCGGTAGGCGAAACGCGGATCGGGGGAGAAACGCGGGCGAAGTTCAAGCGATGCCCCCACCCGGGTCTCATGGACATCCATCGCCCAAGGGGCTTGCTGCGAGTCATTCAGCAAGCCGGGATGCAGGGCATAGGCCCGGGCGGCAATTTCCGGAACGTGCGAACTTTCTGCTTTGTCGTCGATGAATGCCAAGCGGTAGCGCGGAGGACCGTCGTGGAAGGCGGCCAGGATGCGCCGGGTCAAAGGGGAAGCGATGGCCCGGGCCAGGGCTTCCATGCGGGGCGCTCCGGTTTTTTCCTTCACCAGCCCGAGCACGAAACCCACCGAGCCCGTGCAGCGCAGGCTGGTGAGGTCGCCGAGAGAAAACGGGGAGAGCGGGCGCAGGGCGACCAGGCCCTTGTCCTGGTCGATGATTTGGAACCGGCCCCGGGTGCGGACCTGGTCTTGTAGTTCCTCACAAACGAAGCGCGCCAATCCCCGGCGGCCCCGGAGGTGGATGCGCAGGCTGCGGAAATCCGCCAGATTGCGATCCATGACCACACCGCCGGGATGTTCCTGGCGGGCGATGTTGGCCCGGACGCGCACCGGGGCGGAGTCGCCCATGGCATGGAGGGTGGCCGTGCCTCCGATCTTGTGCAGTGCTTCGCGCACGGCGGTGGTCTCCCGTTCCGAAGCACTGGTTTCCAGCAGACGCAGCAGGGCGCTTTCAGCTTCCGGCCCGGGTCGCAGCTTGGGCAGTGCGTTGATGGCGTAGCGCCTGATTTTTTCCTCGGGATCGGTCAACAAACCGAGCAGCCAGGCGGCGGCTTCTTTTTTTTCTGCCGTGGTTCCGTGTTCGCCAAAGACCGCGCCCACCGCTCGCACCAGGCCGACTTCAGCCAGCCGTTGACGGCCTTCGAGCCGGTTGAAGCGGGGGATGGATTCCTCCCGCAACCGTTCCCGGCTGAAGGCCCGGTAGCGCGCGTAGACTTCGGATGCGGTGGGTTGGGGGCCGGATTCCATGGTGCTTCCCCTCCGAGAGTAGGCCCCGGCCCGGGGCATTCCAACGCAAACCCATCGGACAGGGAAAAAAGAATACGCTTGATATATTAAACCAAAAGGTTAAATAAAAAATCCATGACAGCATCCCCTCTCAAGGAAAAGCAACTGGACCGCGTCTTCGCCGCGCTGGCGGATACGACGCGGCGTGATTTGTTGGCCCGGCTTCGTCTGGGGGATTCGACGGTGTGCGATCTGGCCGCCCCCCAGGCCATGTCGCTCCCCGGTGTTTCCAAGCACCTCCGGGTGCTTGAAGAAGCCGGGCTCCTGCAGCGCCGTATTGAGGGACGCACACATCGCCTCCGTTTCCAGCCCGCCCCTCTGCAGGAAGCCGTGGACTGGATCGAAAAGCAGCGCCGCTTTTGGGAGGGAAGCCTCGACCGCCTGGCCTGTTCCCTGGAAATGCCCGTTTCTCCTTCTTCGCCCCCACCCCCAAAACCCAAACGAAAGAAAAAAGACCCATGAAAACCGTCACCACTCCCCAGGCCCTGCAAATCACGCGACAGATCCACGCACCGCGCGAGCGGGTATTTGCCGCCTTTTCCTCGCTTGAAGCCATGCAACCCTGGTTCGGCCCCGGATCGGATTGCCAGATTCGCGGCGAGGTGGATTTCCGGCCCGGCGGACGCTACCGCATGATCCTGAATTGTCCCGACATGGAAAATCCCCAGGTGCGGGCGGAATACACCGTGGCCGGGGTTTACCGGGAAATCCACTCTCCGGAGAAAATCGTGTTCACCTGGACCTGGGAAGGCGATCCCGATTGGATCGGAATTGAATCCACGGTCACAGTGGAATGTCGCGAATCCGGCGCAGGCACGGAATTGAGGCTGACCCACAGTGGATTCCCCAGCGAACCCAGTCAGGGCCGCCACGAACATGGCTGGAATGGCAGCCTCGAGAAACTGGTGGCCTCACTGGGCTGACCGCATTCAAACGTGACCCCACTCCGGTCCGGCGGCAACTTTTCCGCCGGACCGGAGTTTCATGGTCATGTCCTTGCTGAAATGCTTCCTAGGTTGTGTTTTTTTCATGGGTTCGATGGGCCTGCCGGCTCATGAGGATCACGGGGAAGAACGCACGCCCGTCTTTGCCGAACCCATCGCCGCCGGGCTGCCGGAGAGCCTGGTATCGATCAGGGAAGAAGCGGGCAAAAGAATCATTGAATCCAACGGGTTGCCCAACCACGAGACCGGTCGCTTCCCCGGCCCCGGGAACCCCAATACCATCCGGCCGCAGACCTATCATTTCGAAGTTCCCCTGAGTCCGAAAAAGCAGCCTGCTCCACGTCCGGTCCGTCCTTCGTATTTCGGCGTCGCGGTCAATGGGGTCAAATTTGATCCCGGCACGGCGGAATTCTGGCGTGGCATCCGGGGATCGGTCTGGAACGAGGAAGCCATTGTCGGCGGCAGGGGGCGTCTGGGATTGGACGCCAGCAATGCCCATGTCCAGCCCGACGGAAGCTACCACTATCACGGAATTCCCCATGGCCTGATCGACCAACTCAAGGGCCGGGGGACCATGGTCCTGGTCGGTTGGGCGGCCGATGGCTTTCCGGTTTACGGGCCCTGGGCCTATCGTCAGGCGGGGGATGCCGGGAGCGGTATGGCGGTGATGAGGTCTTCCTATCAATTGAAAACCGACAAGCGTCCCGATGGCGATGAGGGGCCTGGCGGAAAGCCCGACGGTATGTATGCCGTCGATTTTGAATACAAGGAGGGTTCCGGGGATTTGGACGCCTGCAACGGGCGCACCGGCGTCACCCCGGAATTTCCCCAGGGCACCTATTACTATGTTCTGACCGAGACGTTTCCCTTCATCCCCCGTTTTTTCCATGGGACCCCGGATGACAGTTTCAGCCACCGCCCTCCGGGTGGACCGGGTGGACCGGGCGGACCCGGAGGATTTCCCGGCCGGCGTCCTCCCGGCGGGCCTCTCTGAAAACGTCCGAAACCGCGCCGCTTTTTCCTGTTCATTGCCCCGGATCTTTTCAATCCTTTCCGGATGTTGATCCTCCCCGCGATTGATCTCATGGACGGACAGGTCGTGCGCCTCGAACAGGGCCGGGCCGACCGCAAAACTGTCTACCACACCGATCCCACTGCCATGGCCCTTCAATGGCAGGACCAGGGCGCTTCCTATCTCCATCTCGTCGACCTGGATGGAGCTTTCACCGGTGAATTGAAAAACATCGCCTCGGTCCGCGCCATCTGTGCGGCCCTGGCCATCCCGTGCGAGCTCGGGGGCGGCCTGCGCACGATGGAGGCTCTCGAGCAGGTCTTCGCCGCCGGGGTGGCCCGCGCCATCATCGGCAGCAAGGCCTGCGAGTCCCTCGACTTCATCCGCGAGGCGGTGGAAGCGTTCGGTGGGGACAAACTGGCCGTGGGCATCGACGCCAAGGACGGCAAGGTGGCGATCAAGGGCTGGGTGGAAGTGTCGACGTGGGACGCCCTCGACTTGGCGCGCCAAGTGACCGACCTCGGCGTGGGCACCGTCATTTACACCGACATTTCCACCGATGGCATGTTGCAGGGGCCGAACCTGGCGGCCCAGCGGGCCATGCGGGCGACGATCCCGAAGGCCCAGTTGATTGCCTCCGGAGGTGTGGGATCATTGCAGGACGTCGAAGCTTTGCGCACGATTGATGGACTTTACGGTGCCATTGTCGGCAAGGCCCTTTACGACGGCAAACTCACCCTCTCCCAATGTCTTTCGAATACACCCTGAAGCCCCATGCTGCCAGTGCGGCGCCGACCATCGACTACGCCGGCTTGCTGAACGCGGAGCAATTCGAGGCCGTCAGTGCCGCCCCGGGACCGGTGCTGGTCATTGCCGGGGCGGGCAGTGGCAAGACCCGGACCCTGACCTACCGCGTGGCCTATCTGGTTGAACACGGGGTCGATCCCGAGCGCATCCTCCTCCTCACCTTCACCAACAAGGCCGCCAAGGAAATGCTCCGCCGAGTGGGTGACCTCCTCCCGCATGACATTTCCCGCATGTGGGGCGGGACCTTCCACCATGTCGGCCACAAGATCCTCCGCCGGCACGCCTTGGAAGCCGGACTCCAGCCCAGTTTCAGCATCCTTGACCGCGAAGACGCCAAGGACCTCATGGCGGCCTGCCTGGCCGACGCTGGGATCGACACCAAGGAAAAGCGCTTCCCCAAGGCGGAAGTCCTGGTGGAGATCTTCAGCCTGGCCGCCAACACCGGAAGGACCCTGGCCCAGGTGTTGGAGCAGAACTACGACTACTTCTCCGAGTTCACCGACAAGATCGGCGTGGTCCGCGGGCTCTTCGAGCAACGCAAGCGCAAGTCCAACAGCGTCGACTACGACGATCTGCTGACTTTGCCTTACAAGCTACTCCAAGACCACGAGGCGATCCGCCAGAATTACCAGAACCGTTTCCAGCACATCCTGGTTGACGAATACCAGGACACCAACCTGATCCAGGCCAACTTTGTCGACCTGGTCGGTGCGGCCCACCACCACATCATGGTGGTGGGGGACGATGCCCAGAGCATCTATTCCTGGCGCGGGGCCAATTTCGAGAACATCATGAAGTTCCCCGACCGCCATCCGGGGGCGCGGGTCATCCGCATCGAGACGAATTACCGCAGCACGCCCGAAATCCTCTCGCTGGCCAATGCCTCCATCGGCCAGAACACCCGCCAGTTTCCCAAGGAATTGCGCCCGGTCCTGGACTCCGGGGTCAAGCCGGCCCTGGTCGCGCTGGATGACAGCCGCCAGCAGGCGGAGTTTGTCGCCCAGCGCATGTTGGAATTGCGCGAGGAGGGGATTGAACTCAACGATATTGCCGTCCTCTACCGCTCGCATTTCCACTCGATGGAACTGCAGATGGAACTGACCCGCCGGAACATCCCCTTCCAGATCACCTCCGGCCTGCGCTTCTTTGAGCAGGCCCACATCAAGGACGTGGCCGCTTTTCTCCGCCTGGCCGTCAACCCCGGCGATGAGGTTTCCTTCAAGCGCATCGCCCATATGTTGCCCGGCATCGGTTCGACCACGGCCCACAAGTTGTGGAACGCCATCAGCGGCGGGGCGGAATGGTCTTCGCTCAAAGTGCCGGCCAAGGCCGCGACCTTGTGGAAGCAGTGGGCCGAAACCCAGAAACAGCTTGGGGCAGAGGTGGCGTGCAGCCGGCCTGCCGGATTGATCCAGATGGCCCTGGATGCCTTTTACGAAGATTACCTCAAGGCCAAATACCCCAACTATGAAAACCGCATGGAGGACATCCGCCAGTTGCAGGAGTTTTCCGGAGGGTTCGAGGAATGCTCCGAGTTTCTGGCCCAGCTTTCCTTGATGACCAATGTCGATGCCGAGCCAGGCGGCATGGCCATGGGGGACGATGAGGCGGTCAAGCTCAGCTCCATACACCAGGCCAAGGGCCTGGAGTGGCGGGCGGTTTTCGTCATCATGCTCTGCGACGGGCTCTTTCCTTCCTCGCGCTCGACCGAGAGCGAAGAAGGTGAGGAGGAAGAACGCCGTCTCTTTTACGTGGCCGTCACCCGGGCCAGGGAGGAACTTTACCTGACCCACCCGCAGATCCGATCCGGGGGCAATTACGGCGACACCTGGCAGAAGCCGTCGCGTTTTCTGACGGAATTCCCCCGGAGCTTGTGCAACGTCTGGACCATCCGCCGGGAGAATGCGTGGGAGCATGGCGATGTCGACCAGCCCTTTTGATGCGCGGATGCGTAGCTACGGAGTGAAACAGGCGACATGACCCGCCACTGGTTCATCCTCGGCCCCACGGCCTCCGGCAAGAGCGCGGTGGCCCGTGAGTTGGCGCGACAGACCGGTGGCGTTGTGGCCAATTTGGATGCCTTCCAGGTGTATGGTGGATTGGACATCGGCACGGCCAAGCCGACTCTCGGGGAACGGGCGGACGTACCGCACACCCTCTTCGACCTGGCCGGTCCCTGCGATGACTACAGCGTGGCCGAACACCTGCGCCACGCTGCGGAATTCCTATCAAGAGAAAAGCGTCCAGTAATCTGGGTGGGAGGGACCGGCTTGTATTACCGGGCCTTGACGAGGGGTCTGGCGGAGGCCCCGGCGACCGAGCCCGGGGTGCGGGCGGAATTGGATTCGCTCGATTTGGAAACCTTGCGGGAGGAAATCCTCCGGGTGGACCCGGTTTGGGCCGCCGGGGCGGATTTGTCCAATCCGCGGCGAATCGTGCGCGCATTGGCGGTATTCCGCCAAACCGGACGGCCCTTGAGTGCCTGGCAGGCCGATCCGGTGCGGGCCCTGGTTCCGGAGGGGAGGGCTTGTCTGTTGCTCCGTTCCGCCGAAAGTCTGCACGAACGCATTGCCGCGCGTGTGCGGGCCATGTGGGAGGCGGGGTGGCCCGATGAAGTACGGCGCCTGTTGGAGATTCCGGGATGGGAGGGCAGTTCCTCGTCGCATGCCCTGGGCTATGCCGAAGTGGCTGCTTGGTGCCGCAACGGGGGGGATTCGAAGGACGTCCGTGACCAGATCGTCACACGCACCCGCCAATACGCGCGGAGACAATTGACATGGTTACGGAGGGAGAATAATTTGGAGTGTATTGAGCTTGATGAGCGTTCTGATCCCCCAAGCATCGCCCGCACTCTGGTGCGCGACCTTCCGCCTGCGTGCCCATGATTGAAGTTGAACCTGTGGACGGTCCGGAACGCGCCCTTTTGGTGGCGTTGGAAACACCGGAGGATTCCCGTTCCCGCATCGACGAATCGCTGAAAGAACTGGGTGAATTGGTGCGCAGCGCTGGGGGGGTGGTGGTCGACCAAGTGGTCCAACGGCTGGAACGGCCCACCGCTCCGTTTTACATCGGCAAGGGCAAGGCCGAGGAGGCGGCCAAGCTGGTCAAGCGCCACAATATCCAGTCGATTGTCTTCGATGACGAACTCAGTCCGGCCCAGGCGCGCAACTTGGAGAAGCTTTTCACTAAAAAAGTTTTGGACAGAACACAGCTGATTCTGGACATCTTCGCCCAGCGTGCCCGCACGCGGGAGGGGAAGTTGCAAATCGAACTGGCACAGCTGCAATACCTCCTCCCGCGTCTGACGCGGATGTGGACCCACCTCTCCCGCCAGTCCGGTGGCATCGGTACCCGGGGACCGGGCGAAACCCAGTTGGAAGTTGACCGTCGCCGGGTGCAGGAACGTCTGGCCCGTCTGGAGCGGGACCTGGAAGAAGTGCGCAAGCACCGCACCATCCAGCGTGAGGGACGCCGCCGCAACCACTGGCCCATCTGCGCGCTGGTGGGTTACACCAACGCCGGTAAGTCCACCCTGCTCAACCGCCTGACGGATTCCGACATCTACGCCGCCGACCAGCTCTTCGCTACGCTGGATCCGACGGTGCGCAGCTTTTATCTTCCCAACCAGCAACAAGTGCTCCTGACCGACACCGTCGGATTTCTCCAGAAACTGCCCCACCATCTCGTCGATTCTTTCCGCGCCACCCTCGAGGAGGTACAGGAAGCCGATGTGTTGATCCATGTCGTCGACTCCAGCTATCCCCTGTTCAAGGATCAAATGGAGGCGGTGGAGCAGGTGCTCAAGCAGCTCGGGGCCGATGCCAAGCAAACCCTTCTGGTGTTCAACAAGATTGACCGCCTGGAGTTGTCCGGAAACATCGAGCGGACGATCCAGGAATACCCGCACGCGGTGGCCGTTTCCGCCCTCTCCGGGCAGGGGATCGACCAACTCCATGCGGAGCTGGAGGGGATGCTCCGGGCTTGGCGGATGGAAATGCGCCTGCGCATCCCCCAATCCGAATCCGCCCTCATCGCCGAACTTTACCGCACCGGACGGGTCACCGCCGTCACCTATGAGGCCAATGACGCCATCCTCACCGCCCACATCCCTCCGATGTTGCAAGGCAAGGTAAAACCCTATATTGTCGCTGAACGTGAGCCTGATCCGAGAACTCCCCGAAGGAGAAAAGCCGCGCGAGCGGTTGTGGAACCGGGGGGCTGAAAGCCTGCGGACGGCGGAATTGCTGGCCATCCTGCTCAATACCGGTTTGAAAGGGACCTCGGTCCTGCAATTGGCCGAGCAAATGCTGGTCCAGTACCAGACCTTGGACCGGCTGGCCCGGGCCGATGTGCGGGAGCTGGCCCGGATCAAGGGTATCGGCCCGGCCAAGGCCACCCACATCAAGGCGGCTTTCGAACTGGCCGGGCGCTTTTCCAAATCGCTGCACACAGAAATTCCCATGGACCGCCCCTCCCTGGTCCAGGCCTGCCTCGGGGATGAGATGCGGCAATTGGACTACGAAAGCTTGCGGGTGTTGTGCCTGAACGCGAAGTTGCACCTCAAGGAACAAAAAGAAATCAGCCGGGGCACGGTCAATGAAACCACGGCCCACCCGCGGGATGTCCTGGAAGTGGCGATCCTGAACCGGGCCTATGGCATCGTGCTGGTGCACAACCACCCCAGCGGAGATCCCTCACCGAGCAATGCGGATTTGGACTTCACCCTCCGCCTGAAAGAAGCGGCCCGGACGATGCAGGTCCATCTGGTCGACCACATCATTCTGGGAAAACCCACCGCGCAGCGTGCGGGCTATTACAGTTTCAAGGAAGCCGGCTACCTTTGAACCTTTGATGAACCTTTGAGTATCCCGGCGGGTGGCCTTGGAAGAGGCCGGGTTACTTGGTGCTGCCGGTCCCGCCCGCGGAGCCCCGTCCGATCACGAAACCGATGATGGCGGCGATGACGATGAGGAGCCAGGGTAGCCAGGCGGGAAACGGAGGCTTTGCCGGTTCTGCGGCGGGGGCGGGGGGCTGCGGCTGTTTGAGCCGGGTGTTTTCCTCTTCCAAGGCAAGAATACGTGCGTCTTTCTCGGCCAGCAGTGCGGTCAGCCGGGCAATCTCCGCCTTGGCCGTTTCCAAGTCCTTGCCCAAGCAGTCGCACTTGGCCTGGCACTCGGCCAGAGCCTCGGAAACCGCGGGTGATTGCGGTGAGGGGGATCCGACGATCGTGCTGCCGGCTTCCAAGATGGAAGAGGTGGCAAAGGTCAGCGCCAAGACCAAGAAAACCGACATGGGAAGCTTCATGAGTGTGTTGAAAAGCATTTTCCATGCTAAGGGAACGGGGTTTTGTTACGAATTAGTAAATAACTGGAAGGTTGATCCGCGGGCCCATCTTCGAGATGCGTTCGATGTGCGGATGATTCTTGAACAGGGAACCTTAGCTCTAACCACAAGTTCACGGCCGATGGCGCTGGTATTTTCAGATTGCCGACCGCTTGAAATCCGTGTCGATTAGGCGTTTATGGACATTCATCCCCGTGCCATGGTGGACCCACAAGCCATTCTGGGGGACGGATGTGTCGTCGGCCCCGACGCCATCATCGGGGCGGGGGTGGTCCTCGGGCCTGGTTGTTCAATCGGCCCCCGCGCTTTCCTGACCGGAAAGACCGTCCTTGGGTCACGGGTCAAGGTGGGGGTGGGAGCACTCATCGGGGGTGATCCCCAGGATCTGGCCTACCGGGGGGCGGCCAGTGCCACCGAGATCGGGGACGACACCGTCATCCGCGAGTACGTGACCGTCCATCGCGGGACCCAGGAAGGCACGCGCACGTGGATCGGCAGAAACTGCTACCTCATGGCGGGTTCTCACGTGGCCCACAATTGCCGCTTGGAGGACCACGTTATTTTGGTCAACAACGTCCTGCTTGCCGGTTACGTCGAGGTCGGGGCCCGGGCCTTTGTCGGTGGGGCCGCGGTGGTGCACCAGTTCACCCGCATCGGGGCCTATGCCATGATCCGGGGTCTGACCCGACTGGGAAGGGACGTCCCGCCCTATTGCATGGCCACCCACACCAACACGCTTTCGGGTTTGAACAAGGTTGGACTCCGCCGCAACGGTTTTGACGATGCCCGCCGTCGCCGCATCCTTCGTGCGGTGGAGTTGCTTTGCCATTCCCCCCTGAACCGGACCCAGGCGCTCGAAGCGATCCGCGTCGATGCCGACCTGCAACACGCCGACATCGACCTGTTGGTGCAGTTTGCCGAAACGACCAAACGAGGCCTTTGCGGATGGCGTGACACAACCGCCGGCGCAGAGGACGAATAGCCCGTTCCGGGGATCTGCCTTGGGACCGGGCTAAAGCCGGAATCCCGCCAGCGACCTTGTTGTCCGTCCGGGATCGTTTACCTTGTTCTTCCGCATATGGACTTCCGACTGCAATCCTCCTACGCCCCGATGGGTGACCAACCCCGGGCCATCGAGGGATTGGTCCGCAACATCCGGGCCGGGGAGAAGCACAGTGTGCTCGTCGGCGTCACCGGCTCGGGCAAGACCTTCACCATGGCCAATGTCATCCAGCAACTCCAGCGCCCGACCCTGATCATTTCCCACAACAAAACACTCGCCGCCCAGCTCTACAGCGAATTCAAATCCTTCTTCCCCGAAAACGCCGTTGAATATTTCGTCAGCTACTTCGACTACTACCAGCCCGAGGCCTACATCCCCAGGACCGACACCTACATCGAGAAGGATTCCAGTATCAACGAGGAGATCGAGCGTTTGCGTTTGTCCGCGACCAGTTCGCTGCTGACGCGCCGCGACACCATCGTGGTGGCCAGTGTCAGCTGCATCTACGGCCTCGGTTCGCCGGAGGACTACAAGGGCATGGTCATGCCCCTTGCGGTCGGCCAGCAGGCCGGGCGGGACGCATTCCTGGCCCGTTTGGTCGAAATCCTCTATGAGCGCAACCCGGTCACGCTCGAGCGTGGCCAGTTCCGGGTCCGGGGTGATGTCGTCGAGCTGTGCCCGGCCTACACCGAAGACGCCCTGCGCATCGAGTTTTTTGGCGATGAGATCGACCGGATCACGCGTTTCGACATCCTGACCGGTGACACCTTGGAATCATTGCGGGAAGTGACGGTTTTTCCGGCCAAGCACTTCATCACCCCCGCGGACAAGATGCGCCGCGCGATCAACGACATCCAGACCGAGTTGGAAGAACGCATCCGGCTCTTCGAGAAGGAGGGGCGTTTGCTGGAGGCCCAGCGGATCAAGATGCGCACGGCCTACGACATCGACCTGATGCAGGAAATGGGTTTCTGTCCCGGGATCGAAAATTATTCACGCCACCTCAGCGGGCGGCCGCCGGGGGCACGGCCTTACACCCTGATCGACTTTTTTCCCGAGGATACGCTCCTCATCATCGATGAGTCGCATGCCACCGTGCCGCAAATCGGCGGCATGTATGCGGGGGACCGGGCGCGCAAGACCGTGCTGGTGGAGCACGGGTTCCGCCTGCCCTCGGCTTTGGACAACCGTCCGTTGAATTTTCCCGAGTTCGAAGCACTGATGAAGCAGACCGTTTATGTTTCCGCCACCCCGGGACCCTATGAACTCAAGGCAGCGGGCGGACCGACGGTCGAGCAGGTGATCCGTCCGACCGGGTTGATCGATCCACTGATCACAGTCAAACCCCTCAAGGGTCAGATCGACGAAACCATCGGCCTGGCCCGCGAGCGCATCGCCCGGGGCGAACGCGTCCTGGTGACCACGCTGACCAAGCGGACAGCGGAAGATTTGACCGATTATCTGCGCGAGGCCGGATTGAAGGTCCAGTATCTGCATTCCGAGGTGGACGCCATCGAACGGGTGGAGATCCTGCGCAATCTCCGGGCGGGTGAATTCGACATCCTGGTCGGAATCAACCTGCTGCGGGAGGGACTCGACCTGCCGGAGGTTTCCCTGGTCTGCATACTCGATGCGGACAAGGAAGGTTACCTGCGTTCCGAGACCTCGCTGATCCAGACGGCGGGCCGGGCCGCGCGACATATCAACGGACATGTGGTGCTCTTCGCCGATATCCTCACCCGTTCGATCAAGCGGCTCCTGGAGGTGACGGAATACCGCCGGACGCGGCAGATTGCCTTCAACCGGGAACACCACATCACCCCGCAGTCCGTCCGCCGGGGCATCCAGGAAAGCCTCCAGACCGTGCTCAAGGGCCGGGCAGTGGAAGAGGCCGTGGTCCGGAAAGGAGCGGGGGACCAGGACGCGGTGGCGGTCCTGAAAGAGCTGGAGGACGAAATGGTGGGAGCCTCCTCGAAGCTGGAGTTCGAGAAGGCGGCTTTGCTGCGCGACCAGATCCTCGACCTGAAGAAGACCCTGGGCCTGCCGGCCACGGTGACCTCGCCGGGCAAACCGGGGGCCGCGGTGACCTACGCGCGGGGCGGCCGGCGCAAAAGCAAAGCCCGGGGTTGAGGGCCCGCCCGGGTTGCGCCATTGACGGACGGACTGGCTTGGATAGTGTTTCGCCCCATGTCCAGCAGTGATACCCAGTCCTCGGTGAGCACGTTCACCCTGGGCCAGCACCACCTCAAGTTGCAAGTTGAACCGTCCCTGGCGGCCAAGGTCGACCAGGCCATCGCCCGCACCCAGACCTACCTGCGAAGCCTGCAGAAGGAGGACGGACACTGGATCGGCGAACTCATCGTGGACACCACCCTGGTCTGCGACGTCCTGCTGCTGGAGTATTGGCGCGGGGAAATCAACATGGAACGCCAGGCCCGGATCGTGAAGCACATCCTCGACCGCCAGTTGCCCGACGGGGGGTGGACCACCTATCATGGCGGACCGAGTGAAATCAACGCCTCGGTGAAGTGTTACTTCGCCCTCAAGATGGCCGGCTTCAGCCCGGACGATGCGGTGATGAAGAAGGCCCACGCCACCATCCTGCGACTGGGGGGAATTCCCAAGATGAACACCTACGGGAAGCTTTACCTGGCCCTCATTGGCCAGTTTCCCTGGAAGTATCTGCCCACCATTCCAGCCGAGGCCATGCTCCTGCCCAATTGGTTTTTCTTCAATATTTACGAATTGTCGTCGTGGACGCGGAACATGTTCGTGCCGCTGGCCGTCATCAACCACTTCCGTCCGACCAAGCTCCTCCCTCCGGAGAAACAACTCCATGAACTCTACCCCTATGGAACGGAGGGCCAGGACTTTTCGCTCCCCCGGGACAAGAAGTGGTTCACGCTCCGCAACCTTTTCCTTCTCGTCGACCGCATCCTCAAGATGGTCGAAGCCATTCCCTGGAAGCCTTTCCGGGCCTGCGCCCTGAAAAAGGCCGAGGATTGGATGGTGGCGCGTTGCGGCGAGGGTTCCGATGGGATCGGCGCGATCTTCCCCAGCATCCTCAACACCCTCATTGCCCTGCGTTGTCTAGGCTACCCCGACGATCACCCGCTGGTCAAAAAGAACGAGAAACACTTCTACGACTTCGAAGTCTTCGACAAAGAAAAAGACGATTACCGGTTCCAGCCCTGCTTTTCCCCGATCTGGGACACCGCCATCACCAGCGTGGCCCTGGCCAGTTCCGGGGTCCCGAAAAACGACCCCCAACTGGTCAAAGCCGCCGATTACTTGGTGCGCAACGAAGTGCGGTTCAAGGGTGATTGGGCGGTCAAGAACCGCTACAAGGGCGAGCCCAGCGGCTGGGCTTTTGAATACAACAACAAGTATTACCCCGACGTCGACGACACGGTGAAGATCCTCCTGGCCCTGCGGATGATCGAGGCCACCGACGAGAAGGCGAAACTGGAGGCCATCCAGCGGGCCCTGCCCTGGGCCGCCAGTTTCCAGTGCAAAAACGGTGGTTACGCGGCTTTCGACAAGGACGTGACCAAGAAGTGGCTCGACCATGTGCCCTTCGCCGACCACAAGGCCATCCTCGATCCGCCGTGCAGTGACATCACCGCCCGCGTGCTCGAGTGTTTTGGCAGATACGGCTTCAACAAAAAGGAAAAGTTCCTGCAGAAGGCCATCCGCTACCTCCGTCAAACCCAGGAGGAGGATGGTTCGTGGTGGGGTCGTTGGGGGGTCAATTATGTCTACGGCACCTGGCAGGCCCTGCGCGGATTGTATTACATCGGCGAGGACATGAACCAGGACTGGATCGTGCGCGCTCGCGACTGGCTGGAGTCCTGTCAGAACCCCGATGGCGGATGGGGTGAAACGTGCGCGTCTTACGACGATGCGCGTCTCAAGGGTCAGGGGCCGAGCACGCCCTCGCAGACGGCATGGGCCTTGATGGGGATGCTGGTCTTTCAGGAACCGGCCCGTGCCAGCGTGGTCCGCGCCGTGCAATACCTTTCCGCCACCCAAAGCGAGGACGGCAGTTGGCGCGAGGACTACATCACCGGGACCGGATTTCCCTGCGTCTTCTACCTAAAATACGACCTCTACCGGACCAACTGGCCCATGATCGCCTTGTCGGAATTCCGCCAACTCCTCCGGGCGCGCGGCGCCATTTCCCCGGTCTCCTGAACTTGCCATGATCGCCGTCCTTTTTCCCACCGAATACGAAGCCAAGGATTTCCTCGGTGCGTTGAGTCATCGCAGTACACGCGTGGTTGACCACATCACGGTCCACGAGGGAAAGCTGGGCCGGGCCTCGGTCGTTTTGGCCGTGATCGGGATGGGGCCCGAACTTTCGGCCCGGGGAACCGAATCGGTCTTGAAGCATTTCGAGGTCAGCCAGGTGATCCTGGCCGGATTCGCCGGGGCGTTGTCCCCGCAAATGGCACGCGGTCAAATCATCATCGTCCAGGATTACAGCTCGGAGGCCCTGATCAATTACCTCCGACTCCTGCCCGGATTCGACATCGCCAAGGTTTACCCATCGCCCACGGTGGTTTCGACCGCGGAGCAGAAGCAGGCCATCGGTCGAGAGTTCAACTGCCAGATCGTCGACATGGAAACCGATGCGGTCGCCCGGGCCGTGCTGCCCTACTGTCTGGATTTTCTCAGCATCCGCGCCGTCAGCGATCTGGCCACCGAGGACATCCCCAACGATGTGCTTTCCCAGGGCTACAACATGCACACCGGGCGCACCTCGCCGTTGAAGCTCATCGCCCATCTTGCTTTCAACCAGGACCGGATCAAAGCCTTCAAGGATTTCCTGGCTCCATTGCCCGAGGTGCGGGCCAAGCTGACCATGTTTGTCGCCCAAGTGGTGAAAGAACTCGAAGCCCCCGAGTAATATCCGATATTCCAATTCGATCGCTTTCCTTGGAAAGCGGCGCCGGGATTCAGTGACTTTCCAGGGGAAGGTTTTCCATTGCCCCATCCCGGATCAGGCGGGCCAGGAGAATCAGACTGGCTGTGGCATCATAGAGTGCGTCATGCCAGCGCAAACCCGGGCAGGCCAATGCCAGTGACGACTCCAGATCCAGTGCCTGCACCAGGTCGCCGAGCCGGTGTGAGGCCAGCCCGGGATGGATTTCCCGCCCGAGAGCCAGGGTGTCGACCCAAGGGCCGAAACGGTGGGTGGGGAAGAGGCGCAGGAACCGCTTCTCCGTCGCCGCGCTGTGGGCCACGATGACGCGGCCGGTCAGCCTTCGTTGAATCTCCGGCCATAGTTCCGCCAGGGACGGTGCGTCGGCCAGGTCGCCGTCGGTGATGCCATGGACCTGTTGTGCGGTCCAAGTGACCGGGCGATCGGTGCGGAGATAGGTGCGGAGAGCTCCTTCTGTTTGGATCGTCCCCCCTTCCATCAGGGCGATGCCCAGCTGGATCGGGGCATCGGTTTTTCCCGGGGCGCTGCCGGCGGATTCAAAATCGATGGCGGCGTAGCGCGCCTTGCCGTAGGTCATGGGAGGAAGATGGGAGCGGGTGGGGTGCTTGAGAAGTCCATTCCGTGGGACTTACTCGGGAAAAGTTGATTGTCACATAATTGCCTCTTTGCTGCAATGGTCATGACACACCCATGGCTAGTATGTGAATAAATTGTGAATAACAACGCCTAGTATACCTGACACCCATGGCCCATTATCGCACTTGCTGGATTTCGGATGTTCACCTCGGCACGCGGGGGAGCAAAGCCGCCGCACTTTTGGAGTTCATGAAGCACCATGAGTTCGACCGCCTTTATCTGGTCGGCGATATCATCGACATCTGGGCCCTGCGTCGCGGGATCTACTGGCCACAGGACCACAACGACGTGATCCAGAAGCTTTTGCGCAAATCACGCAAAGGCACGGAGTTGATTTATATCCCGGGCAACCACGATGAATTTCTGGGCGGATTTCTCGGACCTTACGGTTCCGTGACCGTGCGCAAAAACGACATCCACACCACGGTCGATGGTCGCCGTATCCTGGTCATCCATGGGCATGAACTGGATGTGGTGGTGCAGAATCTGGGCTGGCTGGCCCACATTGGTGATTTGGGTTACAAGATCCTCCTCAACCTCAACGGGGTGGTGAACTTGGGGCGTCGTCTCTTGGGACGGCCCTATTGGTCGCTCAGCGCTTTTGTCAAAAACGAGGTCAAGAACGTGGTCAGCTTCATCGGTGATTTCGAACAGGCCGTGGTGCGCTATGCGGAGGATTACCAGGTGGATGCCGTGCTCTGCGGCCATATCCACCATGCGGCCGATCGCCAATTGGGGAACACCCACTATTACAACTCGGGCGACTGGGTCGAAAGCTGCTCCGCCTTGGTCGAGCACATGGATGGACGGATTGAACTCCTGCGGGACCTGCACGTCCAATCAGTTGGTGAGCAGTCGGACTTGGCGCCCAAAGAGAACGAGTTGTCGAGCCCGCAAGCGGTTCTCACGCGAGTTTGAGTCTCAAGTGTAATTGATTGTAGTGGAGATATTTATCCTCCAATCGAGCTTGTTGTTCTCAATTAGTGTGGGTAATGTGTCTTCTTAACAAAAGAAGGAACATGAACCTGACCCCCGAACACCTCCACATAGCCCTCAATCATTTGCCCATCGTGGGCATTCCCATTGGGTTGTTGATCCTCTGGGTGGGAACTGTATTCAAGACTCCACCTGTCCAATTGACGGCCCTCGGGTTGATCGCGGCGATGGCTTTGGCCACTGCCGGAGTGATGTATACCGGTGAAGAGGCGGAAGAACGATTTGAGAAAGGCCTGATCCAGCCCGCCTTGGACGGGGAGGGGGAAGGATGGCTGCATGAACACGAGGAAGCCGCCGAAGGTCTTTCCTGGGCCATCTATCTTTCGGGGGGACTGGCCGTGGTATTGGCGGTGGTCTTGACTCGTTGGCCCCGCTTCGCTCTCCCTTCCGTGCTTGTTTTTTCGGCTTGGATGATTTTTGTCATCGTAGGAACGATCCGGGTGGCCGAAGCCGGGGGCAAGATCCGTCACCCCGAGTTTCGCACCGGCAAGGCTCTTTCGCCCGGGACCGGCCAGGTAGAGTGAGCCGTCATGTCTTTCTCGGCACCTGCTGATTCCGACGACTTGCGCCTGGTCGGCCTGTCGCGTTTCCTCATTTCCCAGCCTGGGGTCGAGGCGGTGCGGATCGACCCGGAAAACCGCCGCCTGAGCGTGGCCACGTTGGGGAATGTCGATGTCGCCGCCTTGCAGGAAGCCCTGCGCCAATCGTTGGCCGAAGTCGAGGCCCTCTTGCCGGAACAACGCACCGGTTTGAGTCCCTCCATCCGCGTGGACAAGGAAGGTGACGGAACGGTATTGCGCAAGCCCACGTGCCCGACGGCGCCGACATTCTGGAAATGGCGGGAGCTGGATTGGTTCGAGGAGGAGGAGGAAGAAGAGGACTGGCGCGAACTGGCCACTTATGCCGGCATCTGTGGGGCCCTGCTGGTCTCCGGTTTTCTGGTGCACAAGCTGCAATTGGGCCCTTCATGGCTGGATGTGGTCTTCTATGCCGGAGCCCTGCTGGCCGGTGGACGCGACGCGGCCGAGGATGCCTGGCACAACCTGCGCCGTGGACGTCTGGATATTCACTTCCTCATGCTGGCGGTCGCCGCCGGAGCTTCGTTGGTGGGAGCCTGGGGTGAGGGAGCCCTGCTGCTCTTCCTGTTTTCCGCCTCCGGGGCCATGGAGGCCTACGCTTCCCACCGCACCCGCGGAGCCATCGACTCCCTGCTCAAGGCCACCCCGCGCCATGCCATCCGCCTCCGGTCCGACGGCTCCGAGGAGGAGGTCCCGGCCGAATCCCTCCAGCCGGGCGATATCCTCGTCGTGCGGCCGGGGGATTTGTTCGCGGTGGATTCGCTGTTGACCGACGGCCAGACGGCGGCCGATGAATCGGCCCTGACCGGGGAGAGTCTTCCAGTGGCCAAGAATCCCGGCGACGAGGTGTTCGGCGGCACACTCAACACCTGGGGTTCGGTCAAGGCCAGGGTGCTCCGGCCGCTCCGGCAAAGTGCGTTGCAGAAAATCATCGACCTCATCCGCAACGCACAAAACCGCCGCGCCCCCGCTCAACGGTTCACCGACCGTTTCGGCACCGGTTACACCTGGGTGGTTCTGGGCTGCACGGCATTGATGTTTTTTGTTTGGTGGATCGTTCTCAAGGTCCCCCCTTTTGAGAACAACGATGGATACTCCGCGTTTTACCGTGCTATGACCTTGATGGTGGTCATGAGCCCGTGCGCCCTCGTTCTCTCCATCCCCTCCGCCATCCTGGCCGCCATCGCTGCCGGTGCCCGTCAGGGTTTCCTTTTCCGTGGCGGGGCGGCTGTCGAAGAATTGGCTCGTGTCGACTGTGTGGCCCTCGACAAAACCGGAACCCTCACCTCCGGCGAATTGGAAGTCGAGCAGGTCCTCAGTCTGCCCCCGGGTCGCGAACGCGATGTGGCCGAACTTGCCTACAGCATGGAAGTGCAGGCTTCACACCCGATCGCCCGGGCCATCGTGCGTTACGGACGCAAGCAGGGATTGAGCGACCTCGGGGTGGGCGATTTCCAAAACCACACCGGCCAGGGCGTGAGTGCACGGCTGAACGGGGAATTGTGCGTCATCGGTCGTCGTGAACTGGTGGCCCAGGGGGCGGTGGCCGCTCTGGTCGATGCCGTGCCCCTTCCCGAAGCGGCCTGCAGCGAAATCTGGATTCTCAAGGGCGATGTTCTGGGACGCATGCTCCTGCGCGACCGGGTGCGCGTGGAATCCAAGCCGGTGCTGGAATCGTTGCATGAACTCGGGCTGCGCACCGTCATGTTGACCGGGGACCGGCAGCAGGTGGCGGACCAGGTCGGGGCGGAGATCGGGCTCGATGCCAAGGATATCCGCGGCGGGTTGTTGCCTGCGGACAAAGTGCGCGCCATCGAGGAGTTGACCCGCGAGGGCCATGTGGTGGCCATGGTGGGCGACGGAATCAATGATGCGCCCAGCCTGGCCGCGGCCCAAGTGGCTGTCGGCATGGGGGCCAGGGGCAGCGATGCCGCGGTCGAGCAAAGCGACGTTGTGCTCATGAACGACCGCATCGATCTTTTCCTGAAGGCCTACCTGCTCAGCCGCAGGGCCCGCACCATCATCCGACAAAATTTGGTCGTGGCCTTTGGTACGGTGGTCGTGATGGCGTTGGGGTCTTTGACCGGGAAAATCCCCCTCAGCCTCGGCGTGATGGCCCACGAGGGTAGTACGGTGCTGGTTTGTCTCAACAGCCTGCGCCTGCTTTTCCGGCGTTGAGCGGTTGTTCACCACGAAGGGCGCGAAGGGCGCGAAGTCGAAATAGTTGGATATGAATAAAATACAGAGCCATTCAAGCTCATTGCCCTCGGATTCAGACTCACCGACTGGTGAATTGAATTTTTTCAGTATCCAAGTCCCAAATACATCGCGTCCTTCGCGATCTTCGCGGTGAGCAACGGCATCGTTATGGCTTGAGCGGACAGTCAGGGACGGTTCTTGCCCGCTCCGGGAATGATCCGGCGGAGTTCCGCCGGGTGGCGGGCCCAGTATTCCACAATCCGTTCCAATTTTTCCAGGCTCTCCGAGCTGACGTGGTGTTCAATGCCTTCGACGTCGCGTGCGATGACGTTGCGGTCCAGCCCGAGAAGGGTGAAGAACTCGGTTAGAATGACGTGCCGGCGTTGGATGCGCCGGGCCACCTCCCGGCCCTTTTCCGTCAGGGTCAGGCCGCGATACTTCTCGTATCGCAGGAAGCCCAGTTTGTCCAGGCGCTTGACCATGATGGAGACACTGGGACGGGTGAAACGCAGGGCCTCGGCAATGTCGGAGACGCGGGCGTAGCCCTTGAGTTCGATCAACTCGTAGATCCGTTCCAGGTAGTCTTCAATGCTCTGCGAAAGCAGGGGAGCCACGGGCTGGGCCATGGGGAGACCCTAAGCGGAATAAGCCCGGCTAGCAATGTTAATATGGTCTTAAAAAGTTAGTTGCATCTAACTCAAGAGAGTCTAGGTTGGGCCGATGAAGCTCCGGCCCCTTTTGCTTTTTCTGCTGCTGGTCATGGCCTCATCCCTGCCCGGACAGGCTGCGACGGGCAAGAAACGTGTCCTGACCACGTTCACCATCCTGCAGGACATCGCCGCCCATGTGGCGGGGGATGCGGCGGAGGTGGTCTCCATCACCAAGCCGGGGGCGGAAATCCATGGATATGAGCCGACGCCGGGTGATATGGTCCGGGCCCAGCAGGCTGACTTGATCTTGTGGAACGGTCTGAATCTGGAACGTTGGTTCGAGAAATTTCTCCGCCGCCTCGGCCGGGTGCCGGGTGTGGTGTTGACCGAGGGCATCGAGCCGATGGGCATCAGCGAGGGACCCTACACCGGAAAACCGAATCCCCATGCCTGGATGTCGCCAGCCAACGCCTTGATTTATGTGGAAAACGTGCGCGCGGCCCTTGCGAAACTGGATCCGGCGAACGAGGCGGTCTACTCGGCCAATGCCCGTGCCTACACCGAGCAGATCCGTGCGGCGGACGCTCCGCTCCGCCAAGCTTTGGATTCCATCCCGGCCGAGCGCCGTTGGCTGGTCAGCAGCGAGGGGGCTTTTTCTTACCTGGCCCGGGATTACGGAATGAAGCAATTGTATCTCTGGCCGATCAATGCCGACCAACAGGGCACACCGCAACAGGTGCGCAAAGTCATCGATATCGTGCGCCGGGAGAAAATCCCGGTGGTCTTCTCCGAAAGTACGGTCAGTGACAAGCCGGCCCGGCAGATCGCCCAGGAAACCGGGGCACGCTACGGCGGCGTCTTGTATGTTGATTCCCTCACCGGGCCGGATGGTCCGGCACCGACTTATTTGAAACTGCTTGAAACCAACGCCAACACCATTGTCCGCGGTTTCACCCCGGAGGACCGTCCATGAGTTTTTCTGTTGATGTGGCCAAGGTGACCGTGACCTACAGCAACGGGAACACCGCCCTTTACGATGCCACCTTCCGTTTGGAAACCGGAGTGATCTGTGCCCTCGTCGGGGTCAATGGCAGTGGAAAGTCGACCCTCTTCAAAGCCATTGTCGGTTTTGTCCGGCCGACCGAGGGCGAGGTCACCATCGGTGGCCTGAGTGTGCCCCAAGCCTGCCGCAGGAATCTGCTGGCCTACGTGCCCCAGGCGGAGGAAGTCGACTGGAGTTTCCCGGTTCTGGTCCGGGATGTGGTCATGATGGGGCGCTACGGCCACATGAACTTCCTGCGCATCCCCCGCGCGGCCGACCGCGAGGCCGTGCGGCGGAGCTTGGAGCGTGTCGGGCTGGAGGGTCTGCAGGACCGCCAGATCGGGGAGCTTTCCGGCGGACAGAAGAAGCGCGTCTTCCTGGCCCGCGCCCTGGCCCAGGAGGCAAAGGTTATTCTCCTGGATGAACCCTTCACCGGCGTCGATGTGAAGACCGAGATATCCATCATCGAGGTGTTGCGCGAGCTGCGCGCTTCCGGACACATCATCCTGGTTTCGACCCACAATCTCGGATCGGTGCCGGAATTTTGTGATCAAGTGGTGCTGATCAACCGCACGGTGCTGGCGCATGGTCCCACGGTCGAGGTCTTCACCGCCGAGAATCTTGGGCGGGCTTTCGGCGGCAAGTTGCGCCATTTCCGCCTGGACGATGCTCCGGGTGATAATCCAATCGTGTTGACCGATGACGAGCGGCCGTTGGTGCTTGGACATGGCGGGAAAATCGAGGACCGGGTGGAAGAATGAACTGGTTGGAACCCTTGCAATACGATTTTATGGTCCGGGCCATGGTGATGAGCGCGCTCATCGGCGGGGTCTGCGGCTTGCTTTCCTGTTTTGTCATCCTCAAGGGTTGGTCGTTGATGGGGGATGCCCTTTCCCATTCGGTCGTGCCAGGAGTGGCCATCGCCCACATCCTGGGATTGCCCATGGTCCTGGGGGCATTCTCAACCGGAATGCTGGCTGCGCTCGGCATGGGGTTGGTCAAGGCCCGCACCCGGTTGCGCGAGGATGCGGTCATCGGGGTGGTTTTCACCGCCTTTTTTGCCCTGGGCCTGTTTCTCATATCGCTCCATCCCTCCGAGGTCAATCTGAGGACGATTGTTTTTGGCAACATCCTCGGCATCGCCCGCGCGGACATGGTGCAAATGGTCCTGATCTCGGCCACGGCTTTGCTGGTCCTGGGACTGAAGTGGAAAGACCTGGTACTTTTTTGTTTCGATCCTGGTCAGGCCCGCACGCTCGGTCTTCCGGTCCACCTGCTTCAGTTGACCTTGCTGGCCCTCCTCTCGCTCATCACCGTCGCGGCCTTGCAAGCGGTGGGGGCGATCCTGGTGGTGGCCATGCTGGTGACTCCGGGGGCCACCGCCTACCTGCTCAGCGACCGGTTTGACCGCATGTTGTTGATAGCCGGCCTGATGGGGGCGGTCGTTTCGGGTGCCGGGGCCTACACGGGTTACTTTCTCAATGGCGAAGTGGGAGGCTGCATCGTCGTGCTGCAAACCCTGGTCTTTCTGGCCGCGTTTTTGTTTTCGCCGAAGTGCGGCCTCTGCACCCGCGCACGGGGGGCCACCCCATGAACGGCCTCTGGGAACCCTTTTCCCACCCGTTCATGCAGGACGCCCTGCTCGCGGGGTTGTTGGTGGGAACGGTTTGTGCGGTCCTTTCCTGTTATCTGGTGCTCAAGGGCTGGTCCCTCCTGGGCGATGCGGTCTCGCATGCCGTACTGCCCGGGATCGTTCTGGCCTACCTGTTTGGGTTGCCTCTGGCCGCAGGGGCCTTCGCCAGCGGGGTCTTCTGTGGCGCGGCCAGCGGGTTTCTCAAGGCCAACAGCCGTCTGAAGGAGGACACTGTCCTGGGTATCGTCTTCACCGGTCTCTTCGCCTTCGGACTGGTGCTCTTTTCCAAAACCGAAAGCGATCTTCACCTCGACCACATCCTCTTCGGCAATATTCTGGGCATTGAGCCGGAGACGCTCCGGCAGGTCTTGGCCATCGGGGGAGTGACCCTGGCGGTGATCCTGGTGCTCCGGAAGGACCTGATGCTCTTTTGCTTCGACCCCCTCCAGGCCAGGACCATCGGTTTGAACACGGTCTTTCTTCACTACCTTTTGCTCTGCCTGCTGGCGGCTACCGTGGTGGTATCCTTGCAGGCGGTGGGGATCATCCTGGTGGTGGCGATGTTGATCACACCCGGCTGCATTGGTTATCTCATGAGCGACCGTTTCGAGGGCATGATGGCCTGGTCGGTGGGCAGTGCCTGGCTGGCCTGTGCCGCCGGAATTTGGTTCAGCTTCCGCATCGATGGGTCCACCGCGGCCTGTATCGTACTGGCCCAGGCGGGTTTGTTCATCGTGGCCCTCCTCTTTGCCCCCAAACATGGTTGGTTGGCCCACCGGATGCGTTTCCCCCGGCGCAATGGTCAGCTGACCCCCTGATCCAGCCGCCTGCTTTTCGGGATTGATCTCACCGCTGCCCCGGCCAGAGTCTGACTCCCCGATGCCCAAGCCCCCTGCCAAGGACAAGTCCGCTGATATCACCTTTGAACAGGCCGTCGCCCGCCTCGACGAACTCGTCGGTCTGATGCAGTCGCCCGAGCTGCCCTTGGAGGATCTGATCGGGCGTTACGAGGAAGGAATGAAGCTTCTGGGCCTTTGCAGCGAGAAGCTGGCGGCGGCAGAGCAAAAAATTGAATTGTTAACCCGGCAAAAGTCGGGGACATTTACCGCTTCCCCGGGCGGTCTCCCGGCCATCCAGGGGGAAGACCAGCCTGCCCCGGCAGAAGAGGATTCTGCCGGCGAGGCCCGTCTGTTTTGAAATACCCCCACGATGGGGCAAAGGAAAGAGAACCACATGGCTGCAAAAATACTGGACCGGATCAATGGACCGGCTGATGTCAAAAAACTCAATACGGAAGAGATGGCCGTCCTGGCGCAGGAAATCCGGGATGAACTGATCCAGGTTTGCAGCAAAAACGGGGGGCATCTCGGCCCCAACCTCGGCCTGGTCGAGCTGACCATCGCCCTGCACCACGTCTTCGAAACCCCCAAAGACAACTTTGTTTTCGATGTCAGCCACCAGGCCTACGTCCACAAGATCCTCTCCGGGCGCCGCAAACAGTTCCCCACCATCCGCCAAGCCGGAGGGCTCAATGGCTTCATGCTCCGCACCGAAAGCCCGCACGATTGCTACGGTGCGGGCCACGCCGGCACCGCGCTTTCCGCCGCCGTCGGCATGGCCACGGCCCGTGACCTGCGCAAAAGCGATGAACATGTGGTCGCCCTTTGCGGTGATGCCGCCTTCACCTGCGGGGTCACCTTCGAGGCCCTGAACAATATCACCCAACACACCAAGAAGCTCATCGTCATCCTCAACGACAACGAGTGGTCCATCGACAAGAACGTCGGTGCCATTGCCAGCTACTTCAATAAAATCTCCACCAACCCGCAGTTCAGCTACCTCCACGACAAGGCCAGCCAGGTTATCGAGCGCCTCGGTGGACAGACCGCCCTCAAATACGCCAAAAAGGCCGAGGAAGCCGCCAAAAGCCTCCTTCTTCCCAGCGTCATTTTCGAGGAAATGGGACTGACCTATTACGGCCCGGTTGACGGCCACGACACCGACAGCCTGATCAAGATGTTGAACTTCCTCAAGGACCAGGATCATCCCGTCCTGCTCCACGTTCTCACCCAGAAGGGCAAGGGCTTCGAGCTGGCCATGTCCAAACAGAAGAAATACCACGGTGTCGGCCCCGGCACCTACCACCCGACCGACGGCGAAAGTGACGCCAGCGGACCCGCCACCTTTTCCCAGGTTTTCGCCGACACCTTGGTCAAGCTGGCCAACACCAACAACAAAATCGTCGCCATCACCGGCGCCATGCCCAACGGCACCGCCCTCGACCGCTTCCAGCCCAAACACCCGGACAAGTACTTCGATGTCGGCATCGCCGAGGAACATGCAGTGCTCTTTGCCGCAGGACTGGCCACCAAAGGCTACAAACCGGTCTGCGCCATCTACTCCACGTTCCTTCAGCGTGCCTACGACATGATCATTCATGATGTGGCCCTCCAGAACCTCCCCGTCGTGTTCGCCATGGACCGCGGCAGTCTTTCCGGCGATGACGGTCCGACCCACCACGGCCTTTTTGACATCTCCTACCTCCGCTGCGTGCCCAACATGGTCCACATGTCGCCCAAGGATGAAGATGAGATGGCGGATATGCTCTACACCGCCACCCAGTATGCGGGGCCTGTGGCCCTGCGTTATCCGCGTGGCGCGGGTGTGGGCGCGAAGGTCAAGGAAAACCCCCAGCTCCTTCCCATCGGCAAGGCCGAGGTCATCAAACACGGAACCCAAGTCGCTGTTTGGAGCTACGGTCACATGCTCCCCATGGGGCAGGAACTCGCGGCCAAGCTCGAGGCCCAGGGCGTTTCCACCGCCATCATCAATGCCCGTTTCGCCAAACCCCTCGACCGCGGCACCCTCGAATTCTTTGCCCGCAGTTGCGAGGTTATTGTCACTTTCGAGGACCATGTCATCAAGGGGGGCTTCGGTGCCGGGGTCATCGAGGAACTGAGCGATCTCGGCCTCAACACCCCGGTCGTCCGCATCGGCTGGCCCGACCAGTTCATCGACCACGGCAAGGTCGACCAGCTGCGCGCGCTCCACGGCCTGAGCGTGGAAGGGGCATTGGAAAAACTGCAGCCTTTCCTCAAGAAACTCAAACCCGCCGCCGCCAAACCCGCCGTGGCCTGAGGTGGATCAGCAAGGGAAATGATCCAAACCGCGTTGGAGACAACGCGGCATCACCCCTGCGAAAAACCACCCTGCTTCGCTCTTTGCCTGCCCCATCAACCAGTCATTTATGAAAATCGTTGTCGCCTATTCCGGGGGTCTCGACACCTCCATCCTTCTCCGCTGGCTCCAGGAAGAATACGGGGCCGAAATCATCGCCTTCTGCGCCGACATCGGCCAGGAAGAGGAACTCAAGGGCCTCGACAAAAAAGCCGTCCGCACCGGGGCCTCCAAGTGCTACATCGACGACCTGACCGAGGAATTTGCCCGTGATTTCATCTACCCGATGGTCAGGGCCGGGGCACTGTACGAGAACCAGTATTTCCTCGGCACCAGCATCGCCCGCCCCCTCATCGCCAAGCGGCAGGTCGACATCGCCCGTTTGGAGAAAGCCGAAGCGGTGGCCCACGGCGCCACCGGCAAGGGCAATGACCAAGTGCGTTTCGAGCTCACCTTCGCCGCCCTCGCTCCCGAACTGAAAGTCATCGCGCCCTGGCGCACCTGGAATTTCAAGGGCCGCAGCGATCTCATCGCTTACGCCAAGTCCAAGGGCATTCCCGTCCCCGTGACGGCCAAGAAGCCCTACTCCATGGACCGGAACCTCCTCCACATCAGCTTTGAAAGTGGTATCTTGGAAGATCCATGGCGCGAGCCGACCAAGGATATGTTCGTTCTCAGCGTGGCTCCCGAGGATGCCCCCAACAAGGCAGAATACGTCGAATTGGATTTCGAGCGTGGGAACTGTGTCGCGGTCAATGGCAAGCGACTCACCCCGGCCGGGGTCATGAAAGCCCTCAACAAGCTCGGCGGCAAACACGGAGTCGGCCGGGTCGACTTGGTGGAGAACCGCTTCGTCGGCATGAAATCGCGTGGCGTCTATGAAACCCCGGGAGGCTCCATCCTCCACTTCGCCCACCGCCAGATGGAAACCCTGACCATGGACCGCGAGGTCATGCATCTGCGCGACGGGATGATCCCGAAGTATTCCGAGCTGGTGTACAACGGTTTCTGGTTCGCCCCCGAGCGGAATTTTCTCCAGGCCGCCGTTGACCAGAGCCAGGAAAACGTCACCGGTTCGGTCCGGATCAAGCTCTACAAGGGAAACATCATCACCGCCGGACGGCGCAGCAAGGTTTCCCTTTATAACCCGCACGTCGCCACGATGGAGGCCGACGCCGGGGCCTACAACCAGGGCGATGCCACCGGTTTCATCAATCTCAACGCCCTACGTCTCAAATCCTGGTCCCGAGTGGCCGGCCCGGCCCGCAAGGGCAGGGGACGTCCTTCCTGAACCGCCGAACCGGCCCGCAGACTTTCGCCATGAACCTATCTTTGCGGGATCATTCAAGGTGCGGACTGTGGATGATTTTCGCCCTGTGCGCGGCCGTCATTTTAGCGGAACCGACTGCGTCAGCGCAGACGTTCGATTGTGAAATCCCGGCCCGTCCGGCCGATAACTTCACTGTGGCCCGTTTCCGTTGCCTGATCCCTGCCGGCCTGGAGACGGTGCGGGGGGTGTTGGTGTTGGTTCCGGGGCACAATGAAGACGGCCGGCCGCTGGTGGATAAAGACGGCTGGCCCGCCTTTGCCTCAGAACACCAACTGGCTTTGCTGGGATGCCAGTTTGAGGACGATGACCGCCGTGACTACTCCAATGCCATGCGCGGCTCCGGACTGGCCGTCACCCAGGCGTTGCGTGACTTTGATCGTCTGACAGGACGGCGCGACCTCGGTCAGTCCAATTTCATGGTTTGGGGTATTTCCTCCGGGGCGCAATTCGCGGCTTCCATGACCCTCTACAAGGCGGACAAGATGATGGCTTTCGTGAGCGTTCTTGGCGCATGGTGGACGCCTCCTTATGCCTCGTCCCGCCGGGTGCCGGGTTTGTTTGTCTCGGCCACCGACCAGCCCGATGGCGCGGCGGAGAAGACCCGCAAGCTTTACTTGGAGAACCGGACCTTGGGCGCCAATTGGGCGCTGTTGGAGCTTGATCAAACCAAGGGAACACCTGAACGGGTGGCGTCATTGGCCAAACAATTCTTGGCCGATTCCCTCAATCTGCGCCAGAAGCCCGAAACCTACCCGGGCACCCGGCTGGAGAACATCTCGCAACTCGATGGCTGGGTGTTGCGGGACGGCGATGATGCGATTGTGAGTGCGGCGGAACTTTCCCGGGCCGAGACCGCGTCCAGTTTCTGGTTTCCCTCACGGGCCGCGGCCGAGGCATGGCTCCAGTCGCGGGGGAAGACCCGCGCGAAGTAAGCCAAGCCCCGCCCTCACCGGGTGTTCAATACCAGCGGGCTTTTTTGAAGGCACGCGTCGGGACGGTCAGGGCATTCGGGGGAAGGATGGCGATGAGCGGAGCGGAGGGGATGGCCACCAACCCGGCCTCTTTCCGCGTGATCCAGATTTCCGGATGGCTGTGGCCGAGTTCGGTCGAATCGGAGAGCGCGATTTCCTCTTTGGCCAGGTTGTATCCGATGATCAGGAGCGCGTGGTAGCCCGGGGGTCCGGTGAGTTTCCTAACCACCTTGTCGCTGGCCTCGAGTCCGTCCCGCCGGCGGCCCGTCTGCTCGACCCACAAAGGCAACAACTGGGCGTCGATCCCCCAGACCAAGGGCAGGCCGCGGTCGAGATAGCCCTGGATTCCGGCCAGATCGTCTGCCGTTTCCCGCAGGTAATCGAGCTTGAAGCCCAAGGGGGACAGGTCCCGGCTGACACTGCCGGCAAAACCACGGAAGGAACTGCCGTTGACGGTGGTGCCTCCCGCCTCCGCCAACTCATAAACATTCAAGGATACCCCGTAGTAGCGCAGTACCTTTTCCCACGCGGCCGGAACGCAGAAACCGCGGTTTCCCTGTGAGATGGGAGGCAGCCCGGTGATGACCACATCGCCGTTGGACCGTCGCTTGACCCGTTCGGCCGGATCGAAGGCCCGGTGGTCCTTTTCCACCATCTTCTGGGCTTCGCTTTCGTTCGGCACGTAGTTCCCTTTCTCGAGGGTGACGATCAGGGCCGAAGAAGTGGCCTGCATTTGGATCTGGTGCCCGACCCAGGACCATGTCCATGGTCCGCTCCCGGCCGGGGCGCCGAGACGCTCGCTCAATTGGGCACTGATTCTGCCCATGGCTTCATCGCGTTTCTTGCGGAACTCCGGTTCGGCCAGCTGGGTTCCCACGGCGTTGAGATCGGCCTGGTTGATGAATCCAAAGACCACCCGCTGCGGCTTGTGCTCGGAGCAGTACAGGTCAAGGGAGAAAAGCGGTTCCCCCAACACTTCCATGCTCCCGTAAAAACTGTTGCGGTAAATTTCTGTTCCGGCGTTGCTGGTTCCCTTCAATTTCATCCGCCACGCCACACCCTCGGCCTCGTCGTCCCACAAGTTGCTGTCTTTCCAAACCGGCAAATGGAAAAGATCGTTCAAATTGGTCGCTTGGACCACGGCAGGGATCAGGAGCAGGGCAGCAGCAAACAGGACGCGAGCGCATCGGGGAATTCTGGAAAGTCGCAGGGGCATGGCCGTTCTCCGTTGTCAAGTTAAGGGGCCCCGCGCTCAGGTCGAGCCCGGACCCGGATTGAATCAATTTGTTGACGCATACCCCCTTTTTTACTATAAAAAGCGTAATTAAAGGCCTGTTTTGAACAAATCATTTACCATACTAGTGGTTTTGGCGCTTGTACTTGGCGCTGGCAGCATCTTTTTGATCAAGAAAATGATCGATGTGGAACGCCAAAAAGCACTCGCATCCAAACCGGTCATAGAAGCCGCACCGGAAGTCAAAATCGAGATGGGCGATGTTCTTTTCGTAAAAGAAGACTTGGAAACCGGCACGCCGCTCAACGACATGAACGTGGGCGTTCTGAAAGTGCCTGTCACTGTCATCCCCGACAACGCCTTGCGCAGCCTCGACCAAGTCAAGGATCTCTTTGCCTACCAGAGTCTGTTCAAAAATGAGTGGCTCCTCCAGCCTAAGGCCCGCACACGGGAAAGCCTGCCCAAGCCTTCCATGGTCATCGAGCCGGGTAAAAGATTGATTTCCGTGCGGGTGGACGAGGTGAAGGCCAACAGCTTCCTCGTCAAAAACGGTGACTTTGTCGATTTGGTGGGGTCCTTCGAACTCGAAGACGACATGCTCCCGACCAAAAATGTCCCCATGGGAAAAAAGATCACCATCACATTCCTGCAGCGGGTCAAAATCTTCGATATCATCCACGGCAGCCAGGTGGCGGGCGGTGAAGAAACGGCCGAGGGCGGTAAAGGCCGGTTGGCCATGGGTACCAATGCCACCTTCGAAGTCACCCAGCGCGAGGCGGAAATCATCACCAATGCCGAATCCGTAGCCACTTCAATTTGGTTGGTCTTGCGCCGTTTCGACGACACCGCCATCCAGGAGCCGCAATCGGAATTGGAGAAAAACATCATCGCCAACCTCCTTCGCGCCAATAATTCCGCTGCGGAAGTCAAAGCTCCGCCACCCAAAACCGCATTGCCGTCGAGAAAAACCGTTTTTTGAGCCATGATCACGAAGCCATTCGCCCTTAACGTCCCCTTGGTGCTGCTGGCCGCCATATGCCCGTGGCTGTCATTCTGCCCATCGACGGTCATCGCCGCAGAAGAAACCGGTGCCGCTGGCATCACGGGATTTGTTGAGGAAAACATCACCATCCCGGTGAAGAACTTCGAAAATGCGGTCATCAAAATCGACAACAAGTCGGTTGTCATCGACGGCTTTTGGGAGTTCAAGGATTCGGCCGGCGAGGTTCTGGAAAAACCCAAAATTTTGAGCCAGCCTGCCGACCTGACCGACAAGGTGGTCCTGGCCCTGCGTTCCCCGGGAACAGCCAACATCAGTGTGACCGAAGACGGTGAAACCAAGGTGTACAAAATCTCGGTCAAAAGCCGGTTCCGGGAAAATGAAATCGAAAAAGAACTGGAAACCGCCATCCTCCAATTCGTCGGGGATCCCGGCCTCAAAGTCACCGTCCTTCCCCCGCAATCCTCGCTGGTTGGCGCCAACATGCGACGTGCCTTCGGCGACGAAACCGCCAGCGAAATTGTCGCTCCCCGCGGACAGGCTGCCGGCTCCAGCACCGGGACCGTCACCTCTGCGTCCGACTACCGCCCTGTGATTGTCTTGGAGGGCGAGCTGCTGAACGACCTGCGTATCATCAAGGCCATCAATGTGGCCCATGCTTACACCGAAAATGTCATCAACCTGATGAGTGCCAGGAACATCATCCAGGTTCAAATCAAGGTCAACGTACTCAGTGTTCAGGTCAGCAAAACCTCGAACATCGGGATGCGCTATGGAACACGCTCCGCGGCCGGTGTGTTCACCTCCGGATTGACCCTGCCGCTGAATGTGCAGGAAGCTTTCAGCGCCGGCGCACCTTTCTTTAACGTGATCAACACCAACGCCGTGGGGGATTTCCAAGCCCAGCTCAATGCCGCCATCACCCGCGGCGACGTCAAGGTTCTGCAATCCCCAACCATCACGGTGATGAACGGCCAGCCGGCCGAGTTCATCGCCGGCAGCATTGTCTCCATTCCCACCAGTGTTACCATCGATAACGGTGTGACCACCCAGGAATTCAGCCAGCAGGCCGTCGGGGTCACCTTGCGCATCAGCCCGATCACCCGGGAAGAAGCCGTTTTCCGCACGCGCACGGACGGCACCATTCCCTTCTCCACCATTTCCACCCAGGACCGCAGGATCACTCGCGCCGAGTCTGACACCGGAGCGGCCCGGGAACAGGTGGTCAATTCGATTGATGAGAATGGCGTCGTCCGACTTCTCATCCAACCTTCGGTCAGCTCGTTGGGTGCCACCGCGGTCAACGGCGTCATTCCGGTCAACACCAACCAGATGGAAACCCGCGTCGCCCTCAAAGACAGGTCGACTTTGGTCATCGGGGGCCTCTTCACCAGCGAGGACCGCAAAAACATGGAAGCCATTCCTTTCATCGAGAAAATCCCGATTCTTGGCGAATTGTTCAAAAACCGGAACAACACCGACAACCGCAACGAACTGGTCTTCACCCTGACACCCTGCATCACCGGGCTCTCCGATTTCAGCGAGGTCAACGACCGTTCCGTCCAGGGGGCACCCATGCGCCGGGAAATGCAGACCGTCGGGATCAACTCGAAGCCGGTGCGCATCAGCGCGCGGGAGGTCTTTGTGCGTGAACCCGCCCGCACGGTTCCCTCCACTCCGGGAAATTTTAACGAAGTCGGCGTGAGGCCCCTGGATGCCAATGCCAACGTCGCTCCGGCAACCTCCAATGCCGGGGCGGCCGTGGTCCCGGAAGAGGCCAAAATGCCCGGCCTGCCCAACAACAGCGGGAACGGAACCGTCAAGCCGTAGTTCCAGAACCCACCCGACTCATTCCATGCCTGGCCTCTATCTTGTCCACCAGGACCCCCAAGTATCCAAGGCGTTCCAGGAGGCGCTCGGTTCTCTGCCAGGCTTCAAAATGCTTGGCCAGGGACTCACCGGCAACCAAGCCCTCACCGCCGGTCCCGGTCTCCGGCCTGAACTGGTTTTTGTCCAATTGGCCCTGCCCGACATGGAGGGCATGGAGCTCATCACTGCCTTGCGCAAAAAACTGCGCGACGCTTACTTCGTCCCCATCCTCCAAGGCGGTGAAGGTGGGGAAGTTTGGCAAAGAATCCTCCAAGCAGGCTTGCGCGACGTGCTGGTCCCTCCGCTCTCCCCCCAAACCATCCAAAACACCTACAAACAGGCGGAAAGCAATCGAAGCCAGCAGATTGTCAGCGGTTCGGAAACCGGAGATGCCTCCGGTTATGTGGTGGCGGTCGCCAGTCCACGTGGCGGTGTCGGCAAAACGGTTTTTGCCGTCAACCTCACCCTTGGTTTGTGCCGCCACGGCGCACCGGCCACGTTGCTCGACTTCAGCATGTCCGCCGGCGACTTCTTCACCATGCTCGACCAGGTCCCCCGTCACACCATGGCCGATGCCATCGGCCAGGGAATGGGTTTGGACAGCGGCCTTTTGCGCAACCTCCTTGCGGAACATGCCCTTGGCTTCCGCTTCCTGGCCTGCCCCAATGACGAATTTGACTTCTATGGCTTTGATTACGAGCAAGCCAAGAACATGGTCAAGGCGGTGCGGGAAGTTGCCGATTTCAGCGTGATCGATACCGGTGCCTATGATCTGCCCATGACTGCGGCCGCAGTGGATGAGGCCGACTTGATTTTCCTCCTCGGCACCAGGGACCTGGCCCGGTTGATGGCCATGCAACGACAGATCAAATCTTTCACCGCCCGTGGGATCCCCGCCGAGAAAATCAAAATCATCATCAACAATGCCGAGGTGGGCTCGGAAATCAGCGAGGCCGAAATCGAGGAAGTTCTGGCGCACCAGGTCACGGCTTACCTGCCCAGCGTGGCCGCCGAAACCACCTTCAGCATCAATAGCGGCAAACCCCTGATGCAGTCACACGCGGACCATCCCTTCTCCGCCGTCGTTTCCAAGCTGGCCGAATACACCGCCCAACGTTGGGACGATAAACCCTCCGCCTAGTGGCATGGTTTCCGGTTGAACGATGCCGGCAATCCTTCTAGACTGATGCCATGAGACCCATTCCCCCAGGCTACGGCGGTCCGGGTTCCAGACCGGGCTTCAGCCGTCCACCCGGCACCATGAGCCCGGGTATTTCCAAGCCCAGCTTGACCCCGCCCCAAGCCCGGCCGGCCGGCCCCGTCCCGGCTTCCGCCCCTTCCGGCGCCATCCCATCCGCGCCGACTTCCGCCACCAATGCCGCCGCCGAATTCATCCTCCAATTCAAGCGTTCCCTCCTGCCCTACCTGATCCAGAAGATCAATCCCCAGCTCCTCAATAGCGGCAACCAGCAGATGCTGCGGCAGACCATCGAGCAGTTGATCGATGAAAAACTTTCGGCCGACAAGGTCCCCATCGGACGCCAGTTGCGCGACAAGCTCATGGCCGATGTGGTCAACGAGATGGTCGGCTTCGGGCCTCTTGAAGACCTGCTCAACGATGAAACCGTGACAGAAATCATGGTCAATGGCCCCCAGACCATTTACATCGAACAGAAGGGCCGTATCACTCTTTCCCCGATCAAATTTGTCGATGATGCCAGCTGCCGCCGGGTCATCGACAAGATCCTCTCGCCGCTCGGGCGCCGGGTCGATGAATCGAGCCCGATCTGCGATGCCCGTTTGCCCGATGGTTCCCGTGTCAACGTGGTTGTACCTCCCTGCGCCCTCAATGGCCCGACCATCACCATCCGCAAATTCAGCAAGAACAAACTCACCATCGACCGTCTGATCGAGTTCAAGGCCCTATCCAAGGGCATGGCCATGTTCCTCCAAGCCTGCGTGCGCGGTGCCCTCAACATCGTGGTCTCCGGTGGCACGGGTTCCGGCAAAACCACCCTGCTCAACGCCCTTTCCGGATTCATTCCCGAAGGCGACCGCATTCTCACCATCGAAGACGCCGCCGAGCTTGCCCTCATGCAGCCCCACGTCGTCCGCCTCGAGGCCAAGCCCGCCAACATCGAAGGCAAAGGCGAGGTTTCGATCCGCGATCTGGTGAAAAGCTCGTTGCGGATGCGCCCGGACCGCATCGTCATCGGCGAGTGCCGTGGGGGCGAGGCCCTCGACATGATCCAGGCCATGAACACCGGCCACGATGGTTCGTTGACCACCACGCATGCCAACACCCCGCGTGACGCGTTATCCCGCATCTCCACCCTGGTGCTGATGGCCGGGGTGGACCTGCCGGAAAAGGCCATCCGGGAACAGTTGGCCAGTGCCGTCCATTTGTTTGTCCAGACGTCGCGTCTGCAGGACGGATCTCGCCGTATCACCCATATCACCGAGGTGCAGGGCATGGAGGGACAAACCATCACCCTGCAGGATTTGTTCGTTTTCGAGCAAACGGGGCTGACTCCGGAAGGCAAGGTCAAAGGCGTCCTGCGCGGCAATGGCATTATTCCCAAATGCATGGACAAGCTCAGGGCGCACGGGGAAAACCTGCCAGTCGAGGTCTTTCAAACCGTGGTGGAGGTCCCATGAGCCAGGATACCCTGCTCTTTCTTGCCGTTGTTTTCTGCACACTCTTCACCTTCATTGCCCTGGCCATGGCCTTCGGTTCGCTCCTTGGAGGCGAGAAAACCGAGAGCAAGGTCAAGTCCCGTATCAGCAAACTCACCGCCGTTCCCGAGGAGTTGAAGGCGGAGTTCGCCGCGGGTCTGGCCGATGAGAAGAAAAGAAGCCTGCTTTCCAACGTCGACCTCAAGCCGGTTTTGGGGCGATTTACCGGTGAGGCCTTTTTCAACACCATCGAACAGGATCTGGCCCGCGCCGACATTCCGCTCCGCGTTTCCGAGTTCCTCATCCTTCGGGGGGCCTTCGCGTGTATCGGAGCCCTGGGTGTTGCCCTCATCTCGCGCAACCTGGTTCTGGGCGTTTTGGCATTTCTGGTTTTTTCCTTTCTGCATGTCCCCATCATCCACATGCGCAAGGGCATGAGGGTCAACAAATTCACCACCCAGTTGGCCGACTTCCTGATTTTGGTGGTCAACTCTCTCAGGGCCGGCCAGTCCTTCCTGCAGGGCTGCAACGTCGCCGTGGCCGAGTCTCCCGAACCCATCGCCTCGGAGTTCCGCCAGGTCATCAAGGAAACCAACCTCGGCATGCCCGAGCAGGAATCCCTGGAGAACATGCTTTTGCGTGTTCCCAGTGAGGAACTCAAGATTGTCGTCAGTGGATACATCATCCAGCGCAAGGTGGGGGGCAATCTTGCGGAAATCCTTGAGAAAACCGCCGCCACCATCCGTGATCGGCTCAAGATCCAGGGACAGATCAATGTCCTCACCACACAGGGAAAACTCTCCGGCGTGCTGGTGGCCAGTATGCCTTTCGTCATCGGCGGCGCGGTGGCGGTCATCAACCCGGATTACATCAAACCCCTGATTTCCACTGTGCCCGGCTATTTTCTCATCGGCTTCGCCCTCAGCATGCAGCTTCTCGGCGCTTTTATCATCTGGCGCATCGTCGATATCGAAATATGAGCCCGTTGTTGATCATCACGTTTTTTCTCCTGACCGGTGCTTTCATCTGCATCGCGGCCGCTTTCACCACCGGGGAATCCAAGCCGGTCAGCCTGACCGCACGTCTGCAAAAGGGCCAACAGGGCGAGGCCGCATCCCAGGGCGGCCTGCGTGACGCCGAGCAGATGAACAAGGGTATCGTCGCCCGTGTCTTTCTGCCTTTGTCGAACAAGTGGTCGAAGAAATTTGCCGGATTCACCCCGGCCAAAATGGTGGCCGACGCCGACCAGGCCATCGCCGAGGCCGGCATGATCGGGCAGTTGACCGGAGCCCAGTTGACCACCCTTTCCTGGATGTTGGCCGCGGCCATCCCCTTGCTTTTTGCGTTTCTCTTCACTCCGGCCGTGCTCCAGGGCACCGTGGCGCCGATCTTGTTGCTGGCGGTCTGCGGGATAGGCGCGCTTCTCGGCCAACGTCTGCCGGTGGGCATCATCCGCGGGCGTGCCAACAAACGCAAACACGAGATCTCGCTCGCCCTGCCCTTCACTTTCGACCTCATCAGCATCAGTGTTTCCGCCGGTATGGCATTCGACGGTGCCATGCAGATCGTCGCGGAACGTACCAAGGGCCCCCTGGCCGAGGAAATGCGCCGCACCCTGCGCGAAATCAACCTCGGTATTGCACGGTCGGTCGCTCTCAACAACCTGGTCAAACGAACCGGGGTCGAGGACCTGCGCACGTTCATCGCAGCGGTCAATTACATCGCCAAACTGGGCGGCAGCCTCACCGGGGTCATTGAGATTCAAACCGAGGCCATGCGTCTCAAACGCCGCCAGCGCGCGGAAACCAAAGCCAACCAGGCCCCGGTCAAGATCATGATCCCGCTCGTCCTCTTCATTCTTCCCTGTCTTTTCATTGTCATTCTCGGGCCGGCCGCCCTGCAACTGGTCAATGGCAAATTTGCGCTCTGAAGTCGCAAAATGTCCGGCTCCTGCCTTTACCTTCGCATGAAGACCGGCAGCAGCTTTGGGCGAGGGCGGCACCGGCTCACCCTCGGGCTCTGTCTCTTTTTGATTTTTCTTAATTTCGGACTGGTGGTCCTGCTCTTCATGCTCTCCTGGCTGGGCCGGGGCGGGGAAGGTCCTTTTCCTGCGGGTCCCGGGCTTGGCTTGACCTGGCAGGTGACTTTTTGGCTGATCATCGCCACGGGCTTGATCTTCACCATCGTCATGATTTTCGGCGTCATCCGCCCGCTCCATCTGATCACCTCCAGCTTGCATGAGGGGAGCCCGATGCCCCTGGCCCGCCTCGTCAGGGAACCCACTGAGATGGGTGAACTCGCCCGTCTGATGAAGCGCTCATTCGAGCAGCGCGATCTTTTGGAATCGGAAATCGCCGTCCGCCGTCTGGCCGAAGACCGGGTGCGCGAGCGGGAAGCCCAATTGACCGAATTGACACGGGACCGGGAAAGATTGATCCACGATCTGCACGACGGATTGATCCAGAGCCTATATGCCATCGGTCTCAAGTTGGAATTGATCCGTTCCTCTTTGGATCCCGGCCTGCCCCAGGCTGCCGATCTTTCCACGGCCACCGGCCAGATCAATCAATTGCTGACCAACCTGCGGGGCAGTCTGCAGGGGTCGGCAGGCCTGCTCCACCGCATCCGTTCTCTTTCCCGGGCTTTGTCCGACCTCACCGCCAGTATGAGCGGTGGGGTCTCGGTCGAATTGGATTGCCCTTCCCAAGTCGACCAGTTGCTCACCCCCGGCCAGTCCCAGGAACTCTATGCCATCACCTCGGAAGCACTGATGAATGTTGTTCGCCATGCCCGGGCCCGTCGGGTGCGGGTCCAGCTGTGGACCGGTCAGGCACAGCTTCGACTGTCGGTCGAAGACGACGGCATGGGCATGAATCCCTCTGCCCTCGGCGGACTCGGGCTCAACAGCATGTCCCGCCGTGCCCGCTCCATCGGCGCCAAAATTCGCTGGATGGACGGCGCCCGTGGAGGAACAAGGGTCGAATTGGACATGCCCCTGGGCACGGACGCCCCGGGACCGATGGAGGACGCCGCATGAATCCACCCACCCCCATCCGCATCCTCTTGGTGGACGATCATGAGATGGTGCGCACCGGATTGCGGGCCCTTCTGGAGCACTTTTCCGATCTCCTCATCGTCGGGGAGGCCGGAACCGGAAGCCTTGCGGTGGATCTGGCCGCCTCTCTGGAACCTGACGTGGTCTTGCTCGACCTCCGGTTGCCCGACATTCCGGGTGCCGAGGTGTGCCGGAGGATCATTGCCACCGGTTGTGAGGCACGGGTGCTCATCCTGACTTCGTTTCTCGATCATGCCACTGCTTTGGAGGGCATTGAAGCCGGGGCCTCGGGATTTTTGCTCAAACACATCGACCGCGCCGAACTCAGACGTGCCATCACCGATGTCGCCGCCGGTGGCCGGGTCTTCCCCCCCGAAGTTGCCCAAAGCCTGGCCCTGGCTCTACAGGAGCGCAACGACCACCGCCGCATCGAAGCCCGCATGGCCCAGTTATCCGCCCAGGAACGCCGCATCGCCTCTCTGGTCGCGGGGGGCAAGCTGAACAAGGAGATCGCCGAGGAGATGGGCCTGAGTGAAAAAACAGTCAAAAACTACCTCGGACGCATCTTTATCAAACTGGGCGCAGCCCGGCGTTCCCAAGTGGCGGTCCTTTACATGGAATGCCAGCCGGGCAGATCCACAGAAGCGCCCGGCGCCGATAGGGACTAAAGGCCCTATACACTATGGGGCTAATGCGCCGTTGCCGAACGGCCCCAGATCGGATATTTTCCCGACCATGCGGCTTGTTTCACCCAGCCTGCGGTCTCCGCGCTGCTCCAAAGGATCAACCCTGGTCGAGTTCGCCCTCGTCTTTGTCGTCTTCACCATCTGCCTCATGGGCCTGTTGGATCTCGGACGTTACCTTTACACCAAACAACGCATGGCCCACATGCTGCGGGCGGGCATTCGCGCCTCCACCGTCTACGACCCCCTCCAAGCTGGCAACACCTTGACCCGGCGCGAAGTCTTTGTGAATGCCCTCAAGAGCGCGGACGGCAATTTCCTGCTGCGGGGGGTTTCCCTCCCCACTGTGTCTGCCAACCAGACCTCCAGTGATGCCCTTGTCCTCACTCCGTCCGATGCGGGCACCTACGGCAGTTCGGTGGTTGCCCAATTGAAGCTCCCCTTCACCTATGTCACCCCGCTGATCAAGATGGTGGGGGCGGCCAGCTCTTCCAAAAGCTTGGATATCCAGGTCACCATCCAATCCACCAACGAACCATGAACCTGAAAACCGAAATGGTCTCACTCAGTCCCGGTGCCCGGCACCCCCACCGCAGAGGCCAGGCCCTGATTGAATTCGTCGTCGTTGCCGTCCCGGTTATGATGGTCCTGGTTTTCGGTGCCATCGAACTCGGGATTCTGATCGGCAGCCTCAACCGCATGGCCGCAGCCGACCGCGAAGGGGCCCGCATGTACATGCGCTGGAGCATCGATGCCACCGCCACCGGTGCCTCTTCGGAAATCCAGACCAAGGTCGTCACTCCCATGATGAGCAGCGTGGTCCAGTCCGGTGAATCTTCCAGTATCTACCAAGTGGTCGTTTCCTCCCTCATCCGTCTCGATGGGCCCAACCGCAGCACCCACACCGCCAATTCGACCACCGACGACGTCATCATCATCGATAAACAATTTTATTACTCCGGCGGCAATGCCAGCAGCGGTTCCTACTCGCGCATCGGTGCGGTCGATACGGTCCTGGCCCAGAACCTGCCCAACGGCAACCCCGACACCTCGAAACTGCTCACCATTGACTACCTCGCCGCTGGTGAAAAATCCGTCTGTGTGGAAATCTTCCGCACCTACACCACCGTGACTCCTCTTGGAAAAATCGTCTCCGGTCTCATACCCGGTACCCTCTATGACCGGTGCTTCTTTTGACATCCAACCGAACCCATGAATCCATGACTATGAAAGCATTCCCCTGGCACTTCCTCCGCCGTGATAAAAAAGGCCAGATCCTCATCATATTTGCCCTGGTGCTCCCCATCGTCATCCTCATGACCGGCCTGACCGTCGACGTCGGTCTGATGTATCGTGCCGACGCGCGTATCTCCCGTGCCCTGGATTCCACCGCCCTGCGCATCGGGGAAAACCCCAAAATGAGCCTGGATCGCCGCAAGGCCGTCGCTTTGACCACCCTCAAGGCCAACTACCCCGATTTCCTTTCTGGAAAAACCGTCAACGATTGGACGGTCAACGGGACCATCAACGCCACTGGTGGGGAGCAGATGTACATTTCCAACAATGTGGGCGAGTGGGCCCGGGTCACGACGGTCGGGAGCGGCAACACCACCTACGATTACAAGCCGGTGGACGTGATTTTCACCACCGTGGAAGCCCAGGTCCGCCAGCCGACCTATTTCATGCGCATCATCGGCTCGAATTATGTCGAGATGAAACGCAAGGCCGTGGCCAAAAGGTTCCCCGCCGTCATCGCCCTCGTCCTGGACATATCCGGTTCGATGTTGGAGCAGGGCAATTCCGGTAATTTTCCCACCTCCGGCACCCGCGCTGATGGATTGCTCGATGCCGTCGAGGCCTTTTGCCCGTTCTTCGACGACACCCGCGATTTCATGCTTGTGGTCGCCTACAGCCGAAATGCCGCCGTGGTCTGGCCGCCGAATGAAGATGACGACGGTGAGACCAGCGACGGCTATTTCTTCCCGGCCCGGGGTTTCAACACCGGCATTGGCGGAGTTTCCTCAAAAAATGTCTCCAATTGGCTCAACAGCAACCTGAAGTGGTATGGGAGCACCAACGCATATGAGGGCATGCGCATTGCGGCCAAGAACGTCAAGGCGATGTTGGACACCTATCCCCAGGCCATCCGGGACCAGATCCAGGTCAATTACGTGCTGATGACCGACGGTCAATTCAACACCCTGTCTTCCTACGCCCGTGGCCCCGGCTTCGGCTACCCTTGGAACGACGCGAACGGCACGGCCACGGATCCCAGTGCCCGGCCCACTTGGCTGCCGGCCAAGTATGATTTCCATTTGGATCCTTTGCTGGTTGGAAACATGACCTCGGCCACGGATGTCCCCATTCCTGCGTTCGATTCTTCTGCCACCTCCGGCTTCACCTCTTACAACCTGGCCACCCGCGCTGCCCCCACGGCTTTGTTTGGCACAGTGGGCAATGCCACCCTTGCCCGGGGGGTGCGCGGCATCATCGATGACCCCATCAACACGTTCACCGATAACTCGACCGTGGTTTGGAAAGCCAGTTTCGCCAGCCATTCGGGCAGCACCACCAGCGGCAGTCCTCCCTCCACTTATTTGGCCGACCTCACCGCCGCTTATCCCGGCTCCAGCCTTTCAGACTCGGTTTACCCGCGCGGGCGCGGGGTCAACGCCAACGGAATCAACAACAATGGGGGGACCAGCAATGCCAACTTGGTGCTCTACCCGGTTTCCTTCAGCATTCCCAGTTCCTCTTCCAAGTGGAAGGATTGGTCGTATCCGGCCAATTTTTTCTTTAAAAATGGCACCACCAATCCGGCTTTGAACAATTCCCCCTATTGGAATCTGGCCGATGCCACCGCCCTCAGCACCAATGCCACCCGCTACCGGATGGTTTACGAAAAGGCCAAGCTTTTCAACATCAACCTGGTTGGGTTTCCCGGGGCGGTCATTGCCGATGCCATGAATCCGTTTAAAAACACCTCGTCTCCCCGTTACTCCTGGGACGGCACCAAAAACCGTCACGATCCCGATGGCGTCATGACCAATGACTATGTCGGCTTTTTCCCGGGCACCCGGCGCTACGCCAACAGTTACGGCGTTTTCTTTCGCGATACTTACAGCGGTTATTCCAGCAGCTCCAACCCGGTCAACTGGGTCAAAGCCTCGGTCTCCTCCTCCACATTGCCTCCTAGAGACTTGTATGGTATTGGGACCATGGCCATCTCCGACTTTTACCCGAATTTCACTTGCGCCGGGGGACTTGATCAGTTCACCAACCCGGTAGGCACCAATTCTTCCGAAAACGCCACCTACAGCGCCATCACTGACCTGACCCAGTTGGGTTCCTGGACCACCAACGCCACGGCCGTTCCACCCCGATACAACTGGAGTCCGGTGCGTGATGAAATCGACGACACCAACAACCGCATGAATTGGAAGGACTGGTGGTCGGTGAGGAACAACCAATGGGAGACCTCCAATCCGGACAACACCAACGGCTATTGGTTGGTTGAAGCCCAATGCTGGCTGCTGCGGGAGCAGCAGAAAGCCACCATCTACACCGTGGACTATTCCGGCACCTACGCCGACGCCATGAAACGCATGGCCAACGACAACAACGACGCCACCTTTCCCCAATACAGCAACCAGCGCAACGGCAATTACTACGATGTGACGGCCGGGAACACCGCCTTGGTGGCCTCCTTCCAGGAAATCGCCAAGCGCATTTCCCTCAAGCTGGTTCAGTAAGGCCTTCAACCCAATACGATGATCCCATGGATGTGAAAAAAACGATTCTTCCTGGTGAATATGAGTTTTCCCTCGCGCCAGGCGGCAGGGTCTTGTCTCACGTCGAGTACCGACCCGGTCCGTGGTTCCGCCTGCGTGGCCTTCTCGGACGCAGGGCGCTGGCATCCGGCACCGGCATCTGGCTCCTTCCCTGTGATTCCATCCACATGTTTTTCATGCAATTTCCCATTGATGCCATCTTCCTCGACCGGAACCAACGAATAGTCCATGTGGTGCATCACATCGGGCCCTGGTCCTTGGTTTGGCCGGTTCGGGGGGCTTATTCTTGTCTGGAGATTCCCGCCGGGGAGGCGGTCGGGCTTGCTCCTGGAATGGAATTGCAGGTTCGCCAGGTGCCGGCCTGCGACAGGGTTTCTTCCAAGGTGTAGCATTCGGCTTGAATGCAGAGCCGTCCACTCGTCAACTAATATGTTAGGAAAACTATCAAATTACAGCGGAGAATAAAATGAACAAAACCATCGTTCTTCTGATTGTGACCGTGCTGCCCAGCACATTCTGCCTGGCGCAATCGACGTGGACTGGCGGCGGTGGCGGCAATACTTCCTGGAGTAATGCCGCCAATTGGGACGACGGTGGCGTTCCCAACGGCAACGCGGTCAATGTGGATGACTTTGGTTCCTCCGTTTCCATCACGGGGGTCTCCGGCACGGTAGCCTCCCTTTATTCCAATCAGGGAAATTTTTCCCTTACGCTGTCAGGCGCCGGCTTGACCTTGGACTCGATTGACATTATATCCGGAGAGTTCACCGCGCACCTTCCCATTACTTTCACCTCAGGAGGGTTTTTCAACCACCAAGCCACTCAGAACGCCACCTTCACCCAACAAGTGACCATTGCCGATGGCGACACCTTCAACGTCAGCACCGGCCTGCTCAATCCCGCGGGCACAATTGCCTTTAGTGCCGGACTGGCGGGGGATGGGTTGCTGGACATTAGGACAGCGCGTGTGCTTTTGAGTAGTTCCAGTAGCCATACTGGGGGAACCCAGGTTCTGGGCAGCGGAGTACTTTCGATTACCAATACCACGGGCTCGGCTACCGGATCAGGAGAAGTCATCATCGGGGAATCTTCCCAAATCCAGGGGAATGGCACCATCAGCGGCAATCTGACCTTCAACACCGGAGGCGAGTTCAACGCCAACTTGATCAACGTAGCCGGCAGCCATGTGCCTTTGAAAGTACTTGGGAGCCTCAGCCTGGACACCACCCCGGTCAATATCACTTCCAATGGCGGCAGCCCCTCAGCGGGCACTTACACCCTCATTCAGGCTGGATCCATCACCGGCAATGCCACCCTTGGCTCGGTCAGCCTGCCCGAAGGGGTCTTTGCTTCCACGCCCCAAGTTGTCGGCAACAATCTGGTCGTGGCCATCACGGGGGGTGGCTATTCTTCCTGGGCCAGTGGAGCCAACGCCACCGCCGATGCCAACAACGATGGGATCACCAACCTGATGGCCTATGCCTTGGGTGCTGGCAACACCACCGTTTCGGCCCGCAGCCTGCTTCCCGTTTTGACGGGAACCCCCGGCAACTACACGTTCTCCGCCAATGCCACCCAACGTCCCGACCTGACCTATGAGGTGCAGTTGTCGACATCCAGTTCCCTCAACGCCACTGTCTGGACCAATGCCAGCGGAACCGCTACCACCGGCGGCGTGGTGGCCCGGAAGACCCTGGGCGGTGCCTGGACGGAAATCATGGGCGGGGAACCCAACGGCATCACGGTCAACGCCACCGCCAGCGGGGTCCAGGTCATCGACACCAACAACACCAGCCGCCGCTTCTGGCGCCTGTCGGTGTCCTCTGGAAATATCACTGTCACACGCTAGGGAGCTTTGCGCCTGTTTACACCAAGTTACATTGACTTGGCGACGGGGTTTTTGGGACGGCAAGGCTCCCTCCGAGCCGGTTTCAAGTCATCATGCCAGACGCTGCTCAGCAGGAGCTTCGCCCTCCCGTAAGGCACTTTTTCGCCCACATAGTAGGATTTGGTATTACTCGCTCTCGTGCTTGTTCTCTCCATCCCCGAGGAACGAGAACGATTCGCTGATAAAACAGAAAACACTCTACAGCTTTTGCAAATCGTTCAAGACTTCCCGCGCATAAGCCTCGGGGTCGGGAGCCTGCAGCAGTCCGGAAACAATGACCAGCCGACGGGCTCCCATCGCCACCAGCCCGGCCGCGTTCTCCCGCTTGATCCCCCCGATACAAAAGGCGGGCAGGGTGATTTCCCTCGCCATGGCCTGGATGGCCTCCGTACCGATGGGCACGTAATCAGGCTTGGTGGCGGTGGCAAATATCGGGCCGAAGCCGATGTAATCCGGTGCTTCCTGTTCCGCAGCTCGCGCCTGGTCCAGTGAGTGGGTGGATTTGCCGACCAGGGCATCCGGTCCGGCCAATTTCCGGGCCGCGGCCACCGTGCCGTCCTCCTGTCCGATATGGCAGCCGTCCGCTCCCGTCACTGGAACCAAGTGGGGATGGTCGTTGAGGATGAGCGGGATGCCCGCAGACCGGGTGACCGCGAGAACAGGGGCCGTCCAAGCCACAATGTCTTTTTCCGGGGCGTGTTTGGCCCGGATCTGAAGAATGCCCGCGCCGCCCCGGATCAATTGCCCTGCCAATTGCGCCCAGTTCCCCGGATCGCTGTAGCCTGTGTCGAGGATGGCATAGAGGCGGGCGCGCGAGAGTGCGTTTTTCTTTTCGGTCGAGCTCATGCTGTTGAATCCCACGGCCGTCGTCTGCCGTCCGCCCTCCGTCTTCCGTCTTCGAGAAATACGAAGCCCTCAGGCTTCGTATTTCGGCATCATCTGGGCGCGCTGTTCCATCAGGGCTTGCACGAAATGGGTGCTGTAGCGACCGCGACGGAACTCGATGTCTTTCAAAATCAACTGTCCGAGCGGCACGGTCGTTTTGATTCCGCGGATGATGATTTCATCCAGTGCCCGGGTCATGCGCAGGATGGCCGTCTGCCGGTCAGGGCCCATGGCGATGAGCTTGCCCACCATCGAATCATAGTAGGGCGGGATGGAGTAGCCGCCGTAGACATGGGAATCAACGCGGATGCCGTTTCCTCCCGGGGCGTAGTAGAGGTCGATCTTGCCGGGGGAGGGACGGAAGTCGTTGAACGGGTCCTCGGCGTTGATGCGGAACTCAATGGCGTGGCGCAACGGCTTGAGGTCGTCGAATTCCTTGCCCAAGGGTTCGCCCGCGGCGATACGGATCTGCTCGCGCACCAGGTCGACGCCGTAAACTTCCTCCGTGATGGGGTGCTCCACCTGGATGCGGGTGTTCATCTCCATGAAGTAAAAATTGCCGTCGTCGTCGACAAGGAACTCCATCGTTCCGGCATTTTCGTAATTCACCGCTTCGGCCAGCTTGATCGCGGCCTTGCCCATCTTCTTGCGCAGCTCGGGCGTGAGCATGGGTGAGGGGCACTCTTCCACCAGTTTCTGGTTGCGACGCTGGATGGAGCAATCGCGCTCGCCCACGTGGACGATCTTCCCCTTGGAATCGGCCATGATCTGGAATTCGATGTGGTGGGGGTTCTCGATGAGCTTTTCGATGTAAATGGCGGGATTGCCGAAGGCCTTCTCCGCTTCCATGCGGGCGGCGTGGAAACCCTGGATGAGGGAATTGTCGTTGTGGGCCGGGCGCATGCCCTTGCCACCGCCGCCGGCCACGGCCTTGATCATGACCGGGTAGCCGATTTTTTTGGCGATCTTGAGTGCTTCCTGTTCGGTCTCGATCAGGCCCTCGCTGCCCGGGGTGATGGGCACCCCGGCCTTGCGGGCGGTGTCGCGCGCCGTGGCTTTGTCGCCCATCAGGGTGATGGCCTCGGGGGGCGGTCCGATGAACTTGATGTTGCAACTGCGGCAGACTTCGGCGAAGTGGGCCTTTTCCGAGAGGAAGCCGTAACCGGGATGGATGGCATCGACGTCGGCGATCTCGGCCGCAGAAATGATGCGGTCGATCTTGAGATAGCTTTCACTGCTCGGGCCCTTGCCGATGCAGATGGCCTCGTCGGCCAATTGAACGTGGAGGGAGTCGGCGTCTGCCTCGGAGTAGACAGCCACGGAATGGACGCCCAGTTCTTTGCAGGCGCGGATGACCCGGAGTGCGATTTCACCCCGGTTGGCGATCAGGACTTTGTCAAACATGGGGTCTTCAGCGCGGTTGGATCTTGAAGAGCGGGGCGCCGAATTCGACCGGTTTGCCGTTTTCGGCCACGATCTCGGTGATGACGCCTTTGACCTCGGCCTTGATTTCGTTCATCACCTTCATGGCTTCGATGATGCAGACCACGGTTTCTTCCGTGACTTCGGTTCCGACCTCGACGTAGGAGGGGGAGTCGGGGGAGGGGGAGCGGTAGAAGGTGCCGACCATGGGGGAGTGGATGGCGGCGCCGACGGAAGCCGGGGCTGCTGGAGGAGCGGGGTGGGCCGCTGGGTGGGCAGGGGGCAGATGGTGGAGTGGGGCCGGGGCCATCATCGGCACCGGGGCGGCCACTTGGTAGGCGCCGGACGCCCCCTTACAGATACGAATCTTGAAATTGTCTCGCTCCAATTCGAACTCTGTCAGCCCGTTCCGGGCCATGAGGTCGATCACCGATTTGATTTCTTTGAGTTCCATAGTTTTCCTCCGAGAGACGGAGACTATGAAAATTCACGTGAACGTCAAAATAAAACGACTTTATAGATAAAGAATCAATAAATAGGGCTAAACAACCCTAAATGAGGCCGCTGATCTTCAGGCAGGCCCGGTCGATGGCCAAGCTTTGATCGATGTTGCGGCTGAGGGCATACCTCAAATCATCCAGAGCTAAGCAGATCCGCCCTCCGTGGAAAAGGGCAAATTCACGCGGGGTGACCGACCAAGTAGAGCTGATGATTTCCGACAAGGCCCGATCCCGCAGGGGAATGAACTCGCTTTCGATCAAAGCGGCCAAGGCATCTTTTTCTTCTTTGCTGCCGTCAGGATGGTCGGAGAACTTGCTTTCGGCCGCTTCGCGCAGGGCGCGAAACAATTCCTGCAGCAGGGAGGCCCGTCGGTAGGCGGCATCGGCCGAGTCGTGTCCCGCCTGGTGCCAGGCTTCCAACCAGTCGGGGGGCAGGATGGCTGTCGGTGCTTCTTGCCCTTCTTTTTGCAATGGCAGGGTCAGGCAACGGGAACGGATGGTGGGCAACAACTGTTCCGGCCGGTCGCTCAAGAGAAAGAGCACGCTGTGGTCGGGGGGTTCTTCCAGGGTCTTGAGGAAGGCGTTGGCCGCTTCGGCCCGCCCCTGGCATAGTTGATCGGCGGCGACTATCCCCGCCACTTTCAACCCGCCCCGGTATGATTTGAGGCGCAGTTCTTTTTCCAGGGAGCGCACTTGGTCGATGCCCAATCGGCGCGATTTCGATTCGGGCCGGATCACATGCAGGTCTTCGTGCTCCCGTTGTTCCGACGCGGAGGAATTCAGCAGGGCCCCGGCCAACTCCCGGAAAAGGCGTTCCAAGTCGTCCATCGACGACCCCGTCAGGAGGTAGGCATGCGCCAGCCGGCCGGCATCGCGGCTCTGGACCAATCGTTCCTTAATCCAGGACGCCGGGAAAGGCATGACGGAACTCCTTGAGGACGGATTGGGCCACTTCCCCGACCGGGCCCGAGGCCGGGACCAGGCGGATACGGTCGGGGTTTTGCGCGGCCAGATTGCGGAAGCCACCGGCCACCCGGTGGTAGAAATCCATCGGTTCGCTTTCCATCCGGTCCGCTTTCTCGCCGTCGCGCAGGCGCATCCGCTCGCGGGCTTCGGCAGGATCGGTGTCCAGCACCAGGGTCAGGCCGGGCGTGTGCCCGGCGATGGCAAAACGGTTGATCGCGGCCACGGACTCCGCCTCCAACCCGCGGGCGATGCCTTGATATACAGTGGTGGAATCGAGGAAACGGTCGCAGACCACCCATTGTCCGGCTTCGAGGGCGGGGACGATGCGTTTGCGCACCAGTTCGGCCCGGCTGGCGGCGAAGAGCAACAATTCGGTTTCGGCACTCATGCCGTGGCCGGCAGGGTGGTGCTTGAGCAGGTCGCGGATGACTTCACCCACTTCCGTGCCACCCGGTTCGCGCAGGGTGACCACGGTTTGTCCGGCGGATTGCAGGCGTTGCACCAACAGGCCGAGTTGGGTCGATTTGCCGCAACCCTCGCCCCCCTCGAAACTGATCAGACGCGGTCTCATGCCACTCATCATTCTCAACCCTCGGGCAGGTCGACGAGGGCGACGGCGAAGGCCCCCATGCCTTCCTGGCGGCCGACGAAGCCCATGCCTTCGTTGGTGGTGGCCTTGATGCCGATGCGCTTGGGGTCGAGTCCGAGTGCGCTGCCGAGGGCGGCTTTCATGGCGGCCAGATGCGGGACAATTTTCGGGGCTTCGGCGATGAGGGAGGCGTCGATGTTGATGATTTTCCCGCCCTGGGCATCGATCATGCGGCGGATTTCCTCGAGGAAGATCCGGCTGGGAGCACCCTTCCAGCGGGGGTCGTTGTTGGGGAAATGGAAGCCGATGTCGCCCGAGCCGATGGCGCCGAGAAGGGCGTCGGCGATGGCGTGGATGAGCACGTCGGCGTCGGAATGGCCGTCGAGACCATGGCTGTGGGGGATCTCGATCCCGCCGAGGAAAAGGGGGCGCCCGGTGACCAGGCGGTGGACATCATAACCCAGACCAACGCGTTGCATGGGGGGAGGATAGAAACGCCTCCGCGCCCGCCAATGCTTTTCTTTTGGCCACCCCGGGATAGAATAATGGCATGAAACCATCGATCGTGGTCGTGACCGGGGCGAGCAGCGGGATCGGTGAGGGCTTTGCCCGCGCTTTTGTCGCCCGTGGCCATCGGGTGCTGTTGGTGGCGCGACGTCACGAAAGGTTGGAGTCCCTGGCCCGGGAACTCGGACCCTTGGCGGAGATCTTCGTCGAAGATGTGGCCGACCCTGATGCACCGGCCCGGATTTTGGCCCGGGTGGCCGCACTGGGGGCGACACCGGGTGGATTGGTCAACAATGCCGGCCTGGGCAAACAGGCCGGGCTGGTGCGAATGTCCGAGGACGACATCACGGCCATGCTGCGGGTCAACGTCGAGAGTCTGGTGCGCCTGACCCGACTCTTTCTCCCCGGTATGTGCGAACGTCGTTCGGGATTCATCCTCAACATCGCCTCCACCGCGGCCTTCCAACCCGTGCCGTACTTTGCCGTCTATGCCGCCAGCAAGGCCTTCGTGGTTTCCTTTTCCGAGGCGGTTCACGAGGAAGCGCGCGGATTCGGGGTGCATGTGGGCTGCCTGTGTCCGGGCCCGGTTGACACCGAGTTCCAGCAAGTGGCCGGGATGAACCCCCGTTTCTTTGCCCGCAGCCAGTCGGTCGGCGAGGTGGTGCGTGCGGGCATGGGACAATTGGAGGGCCAAGCCGCCGTGGCCTGGACCTCGGCTTTCCAGGAACTCTTTTCCTTCAGTGTTCGATTTGTCCCGCGCTGCTGGGTGCGGCGCATCGCTGCCCGCCTCATGAAGGCCTCCGGGGCGGAGTGAGGGGATTGCTTCAGGCTTTGGGTATTCTGAGTTCGCAGCCGCTGGCGCTCTGAGGACTCCATCTAGGTGCGTCAGCCGTATTTGGCCGGGAGGGATTTGCCTTTCTTGGCGCTTTGGGCGGCCAAGTCCAGGATGTGGATCGGGCGGCGGGACCATTCGCCGGTGATGACGAGCTTCTCCCCCTTCACCAAGTGGCGGGCCACGTTTTGGTAGTATCTCGCGCCCTCATCCTTCGGATTGGGCAGGCGGGTGGTGAGGGATTTTCCGTCGGCGTGTTGGTAGAGGGTGGAGTGCGGGCCGTCCAGGAGCAGGGTCCCCTTCGTGCCGGTGATTTCCACCCAGCCATCCTTGCCCTTGGAATCGATCTGGGTGATGCAGAGGGTCAGCCACTGGCCGCTTTGGAAACGAACCACGGCGAAACCCTCGTCTTCATTGGCGTCCTTGCCCCAGGGGGTCTTGGGGCCCCAGAAGCCCTGGTGGGCGAAGCCGCTGACTTCGGTCACGGGAGCGTCGATGAGTTGCAAGGAGTATTCCAAAAGATGGACCCCCCAATCGTAAAGGATGCCGCCGGAAATGCTGCGGCTGCTGCGCCACCAATCCCCGGGCTTGTTGTAGCCGCCCATGTGGCATTCGATGCGGAGGATGTCGCCGATGGTTTTTTTCTTTTTGACCAGTTCGACCGCCTGGAGGATGCGGCCATCCCAATGGCGGTTGTGGTAGGTGGAGAGCATGACGCCGGATTTTTTGGCCGCGGTGATCATGGCATCGACCTCGACGGTGGTGATGGCGAGGGGTTTTTCGCTAACGACATGGCGTCCGGCCTTCAGGCACTGGAGGGCGAGGGGGGCGTGGGTGTTGTGCGGGGTGATGAGCACGATCAACTCGACATCGGACTTCTTCAGCATTTCCGCGACGGTTGCGTAGGTCTGGATGCCGGGAAAATCCTGTGTGGCCACGGCGAGCCGTGCGGGGTCGACTTCAGCCACGGCGACCGGGGTCATGCCGGCGGCCTGCATTTCCTTGAGGTGCTGGCGTCCCATGTTGAAGGCGCCGCCGTATCCGACGACGCCGACCTTGATGTCTTTGGCTTTGGCGTAGGTTTTCATAAAAATCGTTGGGTGGTTCTCAGCCGCTTAGATGAGGTTGTTTTACCACGAAGAACACGAAGTTCGCGAAGGCATACGGGTATTGGCTGGCAAAACTTCATTCACCGATCGATGAGCATGAATCCAACCCCGATCCTTATACATCGGGGTTGGAGTACTAAAAAAGGTATTTCCAATCATGTGGTTCTGCTTCGCGGTGAACTGCCTTGTGCCAATTCAGGAACGTGCGGCCCAGAGGAGGCCGCGGACAGTCATCTGGCGGACGTGGGGATGGTCGAGGAATTCTTTGGGATCATGGCCGAGGGCATTGTAAAAGACGCGGCCCGCGCCCCATTGTTTGGTCCAGACGACGGGCATGGCACAGGTGTGGCCTTCGTAGGTGTAGACGGTCTCTGCCAGGACGCGTATGCCGGGGTCGACCATCATGTAGTATTGCTCGGATCGGTAGGGAAATTCTTCCGGCATGCCTTCGGTGATTTCATCACCGATGACCCTGAGGCGGACGGTGTAATCGCCGACGTGCGGGTGGCCGACGAAGTGTCCGCCGACCATCCATTCGTAGTCGAGGTTTCCGCGGAAAGCATCGCCCATGCCCCCGTGGATGCCGCCGAGGCCGGAGCCGCTGCGAACGGCGGCTTGGAGACCCTTGCTTTGTACGTCGGTCAACTGACCCATGGTCCAACAGGGGAAGATGAGGTCATAGGTAGGCAGGGAGGCATCGGCCAGGGGATCGAGGGATTTTTCCACCTGAACATTGAATCCGGCGGTGGCCAAGTCTGCTTGGAAGAGGTCGGCGATGCTTTCCGGATGGTGGCCGGGCCACCCGCCGGCCAGGATGAGGGCTTTGCGCTTCATGGAGTAATCCGTTCATCGTAGATAGATATTGTCAGAGGGGAATGGAGGCTTTAATCGAAAATATGGACTTTTTGATCAGACATTGGGCCCCGTTGTTGCGCCGTTATCCGTCCCCTTTCCCGGTTTCCACCATAGGCTACATCGGCCGAAAGACGGAGTGGGTCCGTACGACCTTTCCGACCTGCAACTACTCTTTCATCCTTTCGGGCGGAGGGGAATACCGGAGGGGAGGGAGAAGGTGGAAGTTTGCCGCGCCGGCGGTGTTGATGCAGTGGCCGGGTGATCCGGTGGCCTACGGCCCGGCCGATGGTCATGAGAGCTGGGAGGAACTCTACGTGGTTTACCCGGGACGGCTGGTGGGGGCCTTCCGGAAGATGGGGTTTGTCCACACGGACAAACCCATTTGGCGTATCCAGGATGTCAGGCGTTTGTTGGAAAGATGCGAGGAATTGCAGCAGGCCATGGGGGATGGGGCCGTCGAAGGATCGGCCGACCGGGTGGACCGGATCTGCGAATCGATGATCTTGGACAGTCTTTTGGGGCAGTCCCATCCCGAACCCGATCCGGCGGAGCGGGCGGTCGCGGCCATCCGGCAACAAGTCCGGCGGCGCTTATCCCAGGAAGTGGACTGGGACGAGGTCGCGGCGAGGCAGGGCTTGTCACCGGCCACGTTCCGGAGGCGATGGAAGCAGGTGGTGCGGGTGGCCCCGGGACAGTACTTGCAAAGCCTGCGCATCCGCGAGGCCAAACGCCTGCTGGTGGAGACACGCAAGGCGGTGGCGGAAGTCGCCGCCGCCTGTGGTTACGGGGACCCGCTGTATTTTTCGCGGGCCTTCCGCAAGGAAACGGGGGTCACCCCGCGGGATTACCGGAAGGTGCACCGGCAGCCGGAGCCGTAAGGCTGTTCACCGCAAAGCACGAAGCACAAACTCCTGATCGCTGAATGGAGTTTTGCCCGCCAATACCTGTCTGTCTTCGTGGCCTTCGCGCGCTTCATGTTAAAAAGAGCAGCATCCGTTTGGATAAGAATTATATCGCGGATTCATCGCGGCTGATGTCGCAGCTCAGCTTCCGTCCTTTGAATTCGATGCCGTTGAGTTTTTTCAGGACCTGTTTGACCTCCGATTCGGCGATGTCGACATAGCTGCGTTTGGTCTTGAGGAAGATGGCACCCACGGCCTGCTTGGGGATGCGGCTGGCTCCGCAGATGACACCGACGATGTCGCCCGGCATGACACGGTGGTCGCGGCCGACGTTGAGGACCACGCGGACCATGCCTGCCTCGTGTGAGACGGCATGGACTTCGCGCGTTTCCGCAGGGGCCGGACGGGGTTCAGGTCTTTCTTCCCGCCGCTGTGGACGTTCACGGTCGTGCGTTGCCGTGCGTTCCGCGCGTACGGGTTTATCGGGACGTTCTTTTCCATGACGCAAGGGGCGCTCGACGGCGACGGGCTCGGGGGCCGGAGCGGGTTGGCCTCCGGCCAAGAGATCGATGAGGGCGGAAGCGATGTCGGTCGGTGCATGGCCCTGTTCGAGCAGGCGGTCGACCAGATCGTCGTGACGGGTGTAGGTGCCTTTTTCGAGCGTTTCGCGGATGTTGTCGAAGAAGACGTCGCGGCGTTTCTGTTCCACTTCCTCGGCGGTGGGGATGCGTTCGCGTTTGATCCGGCTCTTGGTGGTGCGGATGATGAACTGGAGTTTGTGGATTTCCCGGCCGGCCACGAAGGTGATGGCCTTGCCGTGGCGTCCGGCACGGCCGGTGCGGCCGATGCGGTGGATGTAGTCCTCGCCGTCATTGGGCAGGTCGTAGTTGAAGACGACTTCGATGTCGTCGACATCAAGCCCGCGGGCGGCGACGTCGGTGGCGACGAGGAATTCGATCGAGCGTTTGCGGAAGCGGTTCATGGTGCGCTCGCGCATGGCCTGGGTCATGTCGCCGTGCATCTTGTCGGCGCCGTAGCCGCGGGCCAGGAGATGTTCGGTGAGTTCGTCGACCATCATCTTGGTGGCGCAGAAGATGATGCCGAATTTGATGTCGTGCAGGTCGATGAGACGGCAGAGGACGTCGACTTTGGCCCGGCGGTCGACCTCGTAATAGACCTGATCGATCGAGGGAATGGTGAGGGCCTGGGACTCGATGCGCAGGGTTTGGGGGTTGCGGGTGAATGTTTTGATCAGTTCCTGGATCGGGCGGGGGAGGGTGGCGGAGAAGAAGACGGTCTGGCGTTGGGGCGGGGCCTTGCTGAGGACGGTGCGGATGTCGTCGACGAAGCCCATGTCGAGCATGCGGTCGGCCTCGTCGAGGATGACCATGCGGATCTGGTCGAGCTTGAGGGATTTGCGTTCGAGGTGGTCCATGACACGGCCGGGGGTGCCGATGATGATCTGGGCTCCCTGTTCGAGGCCGCGGAACTGTCGGTCGTAGGACTGGCCACCGTAGATGGGGAGTTCGCGGATGTCTTTTTTGAAGATCGCGAGTTTGGCCACTTCCTCGGCGACCTGGACGGCCAGTTCGCGGGTGGGGCAGAGGATGAGGACCTGGGGGGCGCGGATGGCGGGGTCAACGCATTCGATCGCGGGGAGTGCGAAGGCGGCGGTCTTGCCCGAGCCGGTCTGGGATTGGCCGACGACGTCGGAACCGGAGAGCAGGACCGGGATGGTGAGGGTCTGGATGGGGGAAGCCTCCTCGAACCCCATTTTCTCGACGGCTTTGAGGGTTTCAGGCGAGAGCCCGAGTTCGGAAAAAGGTTTCTTGTCCATGAGACATCCTAGGGGAAGGAGCGGCTTTGCCCATGAAATAAGCGGGGGGAGGCATTTTGTTCAGAGGGGTTGATGGGGGGCGGGATAAGGGTAGGATGAGGGGATGAGCGACACAGATTGGACGAGGATTTTCCGGGAGATTTATGAGGAGGGATTGAAGCACTACGCTGCCGGTAGGCGCGGGGCCCCGGAGATTTTCCGTGGGGAACAGGTGCGGTTTTTGGAAAGCATCGGCTGTTCGGCCCAGGAGCTTTATGACTTTGTCGAGGATGCGGTCAAATACCACGAACCTGATTTTGCCACCTGCCTGCTGATCACGGCGGTGCGGCGGGATTATTTTTTACAGGAATTGAAAGGACGACAGACCGGGGGCATGGTCCGGATGGAGGAACTGCCCGCCAAGACCGACGCGGTGGAAGGGATCGAATGGTTGCCACGATTGATGGCCAAGGCGCGGGCCAAATTGCGCGGTGAGATGAACCCCGACCTGATGTATGGCTGCGGGGGTGACCGCGCTTTCGCCCGCCAGCACGGGATTCATCTGGCGGATTTTCTCCGATTGGCCTGGTCGGCAGGCGACAATGACCGCGTGTTGATCGATTTCGTGAAGTCGAAGCAGGGTTGATTTTTAAACAGAAGGTAACGAAGTTAGCAGAGCAAGGCAGGGGGTGGGGCAGAGGACAGAGGACGGAGGAACTGGAAACTTTTTCGCCCTTTGCTGTGCTGGATCAAGCCCCGTCCCAAACTTTTTTCTTCTTGGCCTCGAGCTCCTCATGGAAATTGGCCAGGTCGCGGCGAAGTTGGTCCTGGAGTTCCTCCACTTCCTTGGCGTTGCCGTCCTGGGCGGCCGCCTTGATGCGCGAGGTGAGGAAGGTTTCGCGTTCGGCGATCTTGGCCTGGTAGAAGTTGTTCAATTCCTGAATTTTTTGCTTCTGTTCGTCGGTGAGTTTCGGGGTGGGGTTTCCCCCGGCGAAGCGTTCCATGGCGATATCGAGGGCGGATTTCATGTGGGGGAGTTTAGCAAAAGCCCCGGGAGGGTGCATCTTTTCCTTTCAGCCGGGCGATTGACCTTTGCAACGGGGGAACCTACCCTTTGCGGCTTTCATGGACTACAAGAGCACCCTGCAACTTCCCGAAACGGCCTTTCCCATGAAGGCGGACCTGGCCAAGCGTGAACCCCACCTGCTGGCCCTGTGGGAACGCAGCGGCTTGTATGCAAAGATCCAGGAGAAGCGGGCCGGGTCGCCGCCGTTCATCTTCCATCTGGGACCACCGTTTGCCAACGGGGATGCGCACATCGGGCATGTGCTCAGTTTCACCCTCAAGGATCTGGTGGCCAAGACCCGCAACATGGCCGGGTTCCGTGTCCCGATGATCCCGGGATGGGACTGCCATGGGTTGCCCATCGAGCACAAGGTGGTCAAGGAACTGGGCGACCAGGGCGGTGATCCGGTGAAGATCCGGGAGAAAAGCGCGGAAATGGCGCGCAAGTTCATCGACATCCAACGCGGGCAGTTCCGCCGACTGGGCATGCTGGCCGACTGGGAAAATCCCTACATCACCATGGACCCGGGCTATGAGGCGGAAGTGCTGCGCGGATTTGCCTCCATCGTTGGCCGGGATCTTGTTTATCAGGGGTTGCGACCGGTCTCGTGGAGCACCGGCTGCCAGACCGCACTGGCCGAGGCCGAAGTGGAATACGTGGAGAAGACCGATCCGGCGATTTTTGTGAAATTTCCTCTTACGATGGAGAGCGCGCAAAAACTTGGCGTTCCCGAAAAGACATCGCTTTTGGTATGGACGACCACGCCGTGGACGCTGCCGGCCAACCTGGCGGTGGCTGTCTCGGAGAAGCTTTCCTACGGGGTCTACGAAGTCAATGGCGTCAAGATGGTGGTGCAGACCGATCTCGCGGGCAAAGCGCCGGGATTTGAGGGGTGCCGGCTTTTGGGTACATCCTTTGCCGGGACCAAATTGGTCGGAGCGACCTATCACCATCCCTTCTTGGAACGGACCGGGAATGTTTATCCGGCGGATTTTGTCACCGCCGATGCGGGAACGGGCATCGTCCACATCGCTCCCGGACATGGTGCGGACGACTATTTCCTCGGAAAACAGCACGGGCTGGAGGCGTTTTCGCCCGTGGATGACCGGGGGTGTCTGACCGAGGCCTGCGGCGTGCCGGAGTTGGTCGGCCAGTACGTATTCAAGGCCAATCCCCTGGTCATCGGCCTTTTGGAGGTGAAGGACCGTCTTTGGGCGAGGGAAGATTACGTGCATGACTACCCGCATTGTTGGCGTTCAAAGACGCCCATCGTTTTCCGCTCGGTGCCGCAATGGTTCATCAAGGTGGACGCCTTCCGGGCCACGGCCTTGGAGGAAATCGACCGGGTGCGCTGGATACCCGCTTGGGGCCGCAACCGCATTCATGGGGCCGTTTCCTCGCGTCCGGACTGGTGCATTTCCCGGCAGCGTTCCTGGGGCATCCCGATCCCTGCGTTTTTTGATCAGGCAGGCCAACCCGTGATGACCGAAGCATCCGTGCGCGCTTTCGCGGATCTGGTGGAGAAGGAAGGGACCGACGTCTGGTTCAAGACCGGTGCCGATGCGTTGGCAGCCCGGCTCGGACTGCCCGCTGGACTCACCAAAGGCCGGGACACGCTCGATGTCTGGATCGATTCCGGTTCCAGCCAGGCCGCGGTGGTGAAGAAGCGCCTTTCCTTTCCGGCCGACCTTTATCTCGAGGGCAGCGACCAACACCGGGGGTGGTTCAACTCATCGCTGTGCCTTTCGGTCATGACGAACGGATGTGCGCCCTACCGCAGCGTCCTGACCCACGGGTTCATCGTGGATGAACAGGGCAAAAAGTATTCCAAATCCAGCGGGGCCACGGATTCGACCACTCTGGTGGGTGAGTATGGGGCCGATGTGCTCCGCCTGTGGGTGGCCAGCCAGGACTACACCAACGACGTGCCTTTTTCGAAGAACATCCTTTCGCGTGTGGCGGACACTTACCGGTCCGTCCGCAACACCCTGCGCATCCTGCTGGCCAACCTCGATGGATTCGACCCCGCGCTGCATTCCATTGCCGTGAAGGATCTGGACGAGATCGACCTCTACCTGTTCGACCGCCTGCAGGAAGTTGTTGCCGCGGTGCGGAAGGCCTACGACGACTATGAGTTCTACCAGGCCTACCAGGCCATCAACCGCTTCTGCGCGGTCGATCTCTCGGCCTTCTACGTCGATGTCCTGAAGGACCGCATGTATTGTGATCCGGACGGTGGCGCTCGCCGCCGGTCCTCGCAGACAGTGATGCATGCGGTGTTGGACACTTTATGCCGGTTGCTGGCGCCGATCACCCCGTTCACGGCCGAAGAGGCCTGGCAGTTCATGGCATCGAACCGGTCGGGCGAGTGGCAGACCGCCGGGTTAGTGCGTGATTCGGTGCACCTCCAGGATTTCCCGGTGGCCCACAAGCCGGTGCTGCCGGAGGGTTTTGTCGCTCGTTGGGAGAAAATCCTGGCATTGCGGTCGGCCGCGAATGAAAAGTTGGAAGCCCTGCGGCGTGAAAAAATCATCGGAAAGAATCTGGAGGCGGCCTTGGAGGTCAGCGCCTCTGGTTTTTCGCCGTCAGACGCTGCTTTGCTGGCCGAGGTTTGCCTGGTTTCCGAAGTGAATCTCTTGGCAGGGGAGGCGAAGGAGAAAGAGCAGGGGCAGGGGACGATGGAAGTGGTGGCCATGAGGCATCCGGGCCGGAAATGTGTTCGTTGTTGGAAATTCTTCCCGGAGTTGGGCTCACATCCGGAGCATCCGGAACTTTGTCCCCGTTGCACCGGGGCGGTGGTGGGTTGAGCCATGGAATTGCCCAGGCCCAGACCGTTGTTCTATGCGGTGGCTGCCGCCATCCTGGGTTCCGACCAGGCGACCAAGGCTTGGATACTTGGCCGGTTGTCGCATCCGGGTGACGGATGGGCGGTGGTACCGGGCTTCTTTGATCTGACTTTTGTCACCAACACCGGGATCGCCTTCGGTCTCTTCCAGGGGCGGAATGGTTTGCTCGCTTTGGTGGTGATGCTGATCCTGGGACTGGCCTTCTGGATGGCGCGGGAGTTGGACTGGAGGAAGCTCGAAGTCAACCTGCTGGCCGGCTGCGTACTGGGCGGTGCCGTGGGCAATCTGGTGGACCGGCTGCGCTTCGGTTATGTGGTGGATTTCCTCGACTTCAACCTCGGGTTCATGCGCTGGCCGGCCTTCAACATCGCCGATGCCGCCATTTCCTGTTCCGTGGTTTGGATCTTGTGCCGTATCCTTGTGCAGGAAATCCGTCCACGCCAAGCGGTGGATTGATTCCCCGCCCACAGGCCTTATCCTTCCGTCATGTCCGACCTCCGCCAACGCGTCCTCGCTCTGAAGAAGGAACGCAATGCCGTCATCCTGGCCCACAATTACCAGACCGCCGAAATCCAGGAGGTGGCCGATTACGTCGGGGATTCCCTCGGGCTGGCCTATCACGCCAAGGAAACCACCGCCGATGTCATCTTGTTCTGCGGGGTGCACTTCATGGCCGAGACGGCCAAACTGGTCAACCCGGGCAAGACCGTCATCCTGCCCGACCTCGATGCGGGATGTTCCCTTTCCGATTCCTGTCCGGCTCCGGAGTTGAAGGCCTACCTGGACAAACATCCCGGATTGTACGTCGTGGCCTACATCAACTGTTCCGCCGGGGTCAAGGCTTTGAGCGATGTCATCTGCACCTCGGGCAATGCCCAACGGATCGTGCAGAAGGTCCCTTCCGACCGCGAAATTCTTTTTGTTCCCGACCAGAACCTGGGCGAGTGGGTGAGACAGAAGACCGGTCGCGAGATGCGTCTTTGGGAAGGGAATTGTTATGTCCACATGGAATTCACCCACCAGAGCATTGTCCGAATCCGGCACCAGCATCCCGATGCCCCGGTGGTGGCCCATCCCGAATGCACCCGCGCGGTGCGGTTGCTGGCCGACGAGGTTTGTTCGACGGAAAAAATGGTGGAGTATTGCCGCAAGTCACCGGCCTCCGCCTTCATCATCGTGACCGAGTCCGGAATGTTGCATCGTTTACACCGGGAGTTGCCCGGCAAGACCTTCATCCCCGGCCCCACCGACCATTGTGCCTGTGCCGATTGCCGTTTCATGAAAATGAACACGCTCGAGAAAATGGTGCGTGCCCTGGAAACCCTCGAACCGCGGATCGAGTTCGACTCTGGTTTGGCCGAACGGGCCAGAATCCCGATCGAACGCATGCTTGATTGGAGTTGTTGAACAAGGGCCTTCTGGGCGATTATGTGACTTATCCAGCGAAACTTCAGTGGCTTGACCTGTTTTTTACTGGTTTTTGCATTAAAAACCCGTTCTAATTCTTTAATTCCTGTTGGCAGGCAGGTTGGCGAATGTTAATAGATTGCTCCGCTTGAAAGGTTTACTTTCCATTTTATGGCTGACTCTGGGTCTTTCTGTGACCCTTGAGGCGGCTGATGCCAAGAGCGAGGTTCAGAAAAAACCGGTCGAGATCACGGCCGATGGGGACAACCGATTCGAGGCCGGTGTGGCCTATGCCGAGGGCAACGTCATTGTGCGTTATGGCGACGATGTGCTTTATGCCGACTCCATCACGTTTGACCAGAAAACCCGCCTGATCACTGCCAAGGGCCATGTCAGCATCTATGTTCCGGGCAAAATCTACCGGGGTGATTTTTTTGAATACAACGTGGATTCCAAGTTGGTCAAGTCACTCGACTTCCGCACCGTTCAAGAGCGGGCCTATTTGATGGGCAAGGAACTGCAGAATCCACGCCCGGACAAATTCATCGCCAAGGATGCCGTCCTCACCACGGAAAACCGGGAAAACCCCTCCTACAGCCTCAAGGCCTCGACGATCGAACTTTATCCGGATGAACTGGTGGTGATGAAGAACGTCCTGGTCAAAATCGGGGACGTCCCGGTGATGTGGCTGCCCTACGCCGCCATTCCCCTCGGCGACGACTTGGAGAACCTGGAGTTCACGGTCGGATCAACCTCGGATTTGGGTTTCTACGCCCTCGGTGCCTACACGGCCGCAATCGACAAACGCCTCAGTGTGACCGCTGGCACGGGTTACTACTCACGCCGCGGGGTGCCAGCCCGGCTTGAGTTTGATTTCCACCCCCGACCCGGCGACCAAGGCAACCTCAAGGCTTTCTATATCAACGACGATGGCAATACCATCAATTCAGATGAACCGGACCGGATCATCACACCGGAAGAAAGCCGCTACCGGGTGAGTTATCAGCACAAATACAAACTTTCCCCTGAGTTCGACACCACCGCCGATATCAACGTTTGGAGCGACCGCTTTGTCACCGAGGATTTCTTCACCCCGGAGTACCGCAACGAACGCCAGCCGGATAACTTTGCCGACCTCGTTTACTACGACCCCAATTTCACCGCCACCTTGCTCGCCCGCACCCAGGTCAACGACCTTTTCACCGTCACCGAGCGCAAACCGGAGTTCAGCCTCGAATTCAAACGCCAGCCGGTCGGTTGGGGACTGTTTTACGAAGGGGAAAGCTCCGTGGTCAATTTTGAGAAGCAATTCGAGAAGTACCGACCGGGCAAGCGTTATTCCGCGGTGCGTTACGACAGCTACCACGAGCTTCTTTTCCCCAAGCAGTATTTCGGTTGGCTTTCCGTAACCCCGAGCGCCGGAGTCCGGGGTACGGCATACACCAAGTCCAACACGCCCGTGATCGACCAGAGCCCCAATCCGGAAGTGGGCCGGCTGGCCTTCAATCTCGGTCTGGAATCTTCCTTCAAGATTTCGCGCGTCTGGCAGGACGTGCAGAATGCGAACTGGGGACTGGACGGCCTGCGCCATGTTTTTCAGCCCTATCTCCAGGCGAACTACATCCCAGAGCCCAACGAGACTCCCGACCAGTTCCGGGGCTTTGACAGTCGCATTCCCAACACCCGCATATCCCCCCTCGGCTTTTCCTCCTTCAATTCCATCGACTCCATCGATGAACAGACCGCCATCCGCCACGGCATCCGCAACCGTATCCAGACCCGCCGCGACGGTTTGAATGTTGATTTGATGACTTGGGACCTCTACTCCCAGGCCGACATCACCCGGAGTGCCTCCATGGGCCAACTTTCAGACCGGGTTTATTCGCACATTTACAGCGATATGGAAATCAATCCGGTTCCGTGGTTGCGCTTCAATTCCTACTTCGCCGTCGGGTTGGCCGGGGATGAATTCAACGAATGGGACAACACCCTCACTTGGCAGGTCAACCCGTCCGTCGAATTCAGCCTGGGCCACATCTACCTCGACAATGTCGATTACACCGACCCTGCTTATGCCGCCCCCAGTGTTCTTTCCGGACGCTATTTCCTGGACGAGAGCAACCTGATCAAATTCTCCTCCTTCTGGCGTTTGAGTGATGACTGGAAGGTATCACAGTCCCTGGTTTTTGAAGCCGATGACGGGACTCTTGAAGAACAACGCTACGAACTCTACCGCGACCTGCGGGCCTGGGAACTGGGTCTGGGCGCGGCCATGCGAGACAACCGCGAGGGCGATGAGGAATTCCTGGCCTTTTTCACCCTGACGCTGAAGGCCTTCCCCGAGGCCTCCCTCACGGTCGACCGTTGATCCCCTCTCATGAACATCTCGATAATCGGATCCGGCTATGTCGGATTGGTGACTGGGACCTGTTTCGCCGAAGTCGGCCACCAGGTCATATGCGTTGACAACGACGTCAAAAAAATCGAACGACTCCGCGCAGGACAAATTCCCATTTACGAACCCGGCCTTGAAGATCTGGTGCGCAAAAACGTCCAGCTCAAGCGGCTGCAATTCACGGATTCCATCGCCGAGGGCGTGGACAAATCCCAGGTGGTTTTCATCGCCGTCCCCACCCCCCCGCAACCCGACGGCAGTGTCGACCTTAGCTACATCGAAAAAGTGGCGCGCAGCATCGCCGAGGTGATGACTTCCTATCGGGTGATTGTCGATAAAAGCACCGTCCCGGTGAAAACAGGGGAACGCGTGGCCGACACCATCCGCCGTTACGGGCGCAAGGGAGTGGATTTTGACGTCGTAAGCAATCCCGAGTTCCTGCGGGAGGGCAGCGCGGTGGCCGACTTGATGAATCCGGACCGCATTGTCTTCGGAGTCAGCGGAGAGCGTGCCACTCCGCTGATGGAAGCGATTTACCAGCCCTTCCGCGCTCCGATCATGGTCACGGACCTGAACAGCGCGGAATTGATCAAGCACGCTTCCAACAGCTTCCTCGCCCTCAAGATCAGCTACATCAACGCGGTGGCCGCGATATGCGAGGCCTCCGGAGCGGACGTCACCAAGGTGGCCGAAGGCATGGGGGCCGACCACCGCATCGGCAAGGCTTTCCTCAATCCCGGCCTCGGCTATGGGGGTTCCTGTTTTCCCAAGGATCTTTCCGCCTTCATCAAGATCGCCGAGGAACTGGGCTACGATTTCCAACTGCTCAAAGTGGTGGAGGGCATCAACCGGGACCAACTGGAGCGCTTCCTCAAAAAAATGCGTTCCGTGCTCTGGGTTCTGAACGAGAAGAGGATCGGGCAACTGGGCCTGGCTTTCAAAGGCAACACAGATGACATCCGTTCCAGCGTGGCCATCGAACTCTCCAAGAGACTGCTAGGAGAAGGGGCCAAGATCCGGGCTTTCGACCCCAAGGGCATGGAAAAATGCCGCGAGGCCTACCCCCAGATTCCCCTGGCGGAGGACGCCTACGAGGCCGCCCGGGACGCCGATGCCCTGGTCATTGCCACGGAGTGGCAGGATTTCAAGGTGCTCGATTGGGTCAAGATACGGGAAGCCATGCGCACACCCGTTCTTTTTGACGGGCGCAACCTGCTGGTGCCGCAAGAAATGCGGGCCCTCGGCTTCGAGTACCACAGCGTGGGGCGCGGATGACGTCCGGCGAGGGCCATCCGCTTTTTTTCCGTAACGCTGTCATGTCTCCAAAACCCATCCTCAGGTTGAGCACGATATGAGCGATGTCCGGCGCAAAGCGGTCGGTGAGGAGAATATCAAGGTGCCCCGACATGTGGCCGTGATTATGGACGGCAATGGACGCTGGGCCGCCAAGCGTAAGCAACCGCGGCTGGCCGGCCACCGTGAGGGAGCAAAATCCGTCGAGGCCACCATCCGGGCCGCCGCCGACTTGGGCATCGAGTTCCTCACCCTCTACGCCTTTTCCGTGGAAAATTGGTCCCGGCCGCGCAGTGAGATCAAGGGATTGATGGGACTCCTCCTCAAGGTGCTGCGCGACTATGAGAAGACGATGGAAAAAGAATCCATCCGTGTGGTTCCCATCGGGCGGCTGGCCGACCTTCCCCCTGAGGTGGCCTCCCAGCTGGAGCGCACCGCCCGCGCCACCGTGCACAACAAACGACTCACGGTGCTGTTGGCGCTCAGTTATGGCGGCCGGGTGGAAATCACCGAAGCCTGCCGTGAACTGGCCCGCAAGGCCGTGGCCGGGAGTATCCGCCCGGAGGACATCGACGAGGGCATGATTTCTTCGCACCTCTACACGGCCGGGTTCCCTGATCCCGACCTGCTCATCCGCACCAGTGGGGAGATGCGTCTGAGCAACTTCCTGCTCTGGCAGGCTTCCTACACCGAATTGTTCATCACACCGGTACTTTGGCCCGACTTCCGCAAGAAACACCTCCAGGAAGCGGTGGCTGAATACAACAAGCGCCAGAGGCGCTTCGGGGGGGTGTGATGCTGGCCAAGCGAATTTTTTCCAGTGCCTTGTTGATCGGACTTCTGTTCTATCTCTCCCATTCCGGGCACTACTGGGGCGTTTGTATCCTGGTGGCGGTGACCGGATTGTTGGCCCAATGGGAATTTTATACCCTGCAGGAATCCAAGGGGTTGAAAGTTTTCAAGAAAGCCGGGGTCTTTTGCGGGGCCGTGTACCTTCTGGTCTGTTCGCTGCCGTCGTTGCCCATGGCCCAGGCCGGTACTTGGTGGGGCGGGGCCGACACCCTGGCCATCCTGCTGGTCATCATCGGCCTGTTGAGCCGTCAGGTTTTCGAAACCAACCAAGCCAGTCCCATGGCCACAGTGGCCCTGACCCTTTTCGGGTTTTTCTACATTCCCTTTCTCTTTTCCTTCATCATCAAAATACTCTTCCAGGCGGGCTACCCCCCATCCCAGGGCGTACTGCTCGCCGCTTATGTCGTGGCGGTCACCAAGGCCACCGACATCGGCGCCTTCATCGTTGGCACCACCCTCGGGCGGCATAAGATGAGTCCGACAATCAGTCCCAAGAAAACCTGGGAAGGCTTCGTCGGCGGCTTGGTTCTGGCCCTCGTGGTCAGCTTGGCGTTGTCCCGGCTTTTCGACCCCATCAGCCCGGTCTTCCACAGCTTCCACCCCTGGTGCCTTGGTGTCCTGCTTTCCCTGATCAGTGTCGTTGGCGATCTGGCTGAATCGGTCATCAAAAGGGACGCCCGGATCAAGGATTCCGGCGGGATCATCCCTGGAATCGGCGGCTGCCTGGACCTCATCGACAGCATCCTCTTCACCGCACCCCTGTTTTTCTCGTACCTCCTTTTCTTCATCATCCCATGAAACGTGTCATCCTCCTAGGTTCCAGCGGCTCAATCGGCATGAGCGCCTGCAAAGTCGCCCGCGAATTCCCTGACGGGATGAAGTTGGTCGGATTGGCCGTGCAGCGCAGCACGGAGAAGCTGGCCGAACAGGTGCGTGAATTCGGTGTCGGCACGGTCGCCGTCACCGACCCCGACGCCGCGGCCGGTATGCCGTCGCTGTTGCCTTCGGGGTGCCGTTGCTTTTCCGGTGAGGAAGGTCTCGTCCGGCTGGTCGAGGAAGTGGAGGCGGACATGGTCTTGGTGGCGATCGTCGGCACGGCCGGTCTGCGTCCGGCCCTGGCGGCACTCCGTTCCGGCAAGGACCTGGCCGTGGCCAGCAAAGAAATCCTCGTCATGGCCGGCGAGGAAGTCATGGGCACCGCTGCCGCGCTTGGGCGCAAGGTCCTGCCGGTCGACAGCGAGCACAATGCCATTTTCCAGTGCCTGCAAAATGCCCCCAACCCCGAGATCCGCCGCCTCATCCTGACCGCATCCGGTGGACCATTCCGCACCACCCCGGCCGCGGAGCTGGCCCACGTGACCGTGGCCCAGGCCCTCAAACACCCGACCTGGGACATGGGACGCAAGATCACCATTGATTCCGCCACCCTCTTCAACAAGGGCCTGGAAATGATCGAAGCCCGCTGGCTTTTCGGTGCTGGCATGGACCGCATTGATGTGGTGGTCCACCCGCAGAGCATCGTCCATTCCTTGGTCGAATTCGTCGACCACTCGGTCATCGCCCAGCTGAGCCACTCGGACATGTGTTTTCCGATCCAGTATGCCGTCACCTATCCGAAGCGGCTCCCGAACAATCTGCCCGTGCTCGATCTGGCCAAACTGGGCCAGTTGCTCTTCGAGGCCCCCGACCCGGTTCGTTTTCCCGCCCTGCGCCTGGCCCGTGAGGCCGGCACGGCAGGGGGCACGTTGCCGGCAGTTTTCAATGCGGCCAATGAGGTGGCGGTCGAGGCCTTTCTCGGCGGACGCTGCCCGTTCCCGGGCATCTGGGAAACGGTGGAGAGGGTCATGCAGCGGCACGACAACATTGCCTCACCCAGCCTGGATGCTATAGTTTCTGCGGACGGTTGGGCCCGGAAAGAAGCCCGCCTTCACCTCCATTTATGACCTTCGGAATCGTTTTCACCATGCTGGCCGCTTTTTTGGCGGCCTTCCTGCTTTTCAGCATCACCGTCTTCGTTCATGAACTGGGCCATTTCCTGGCTGCCCGTTGGCGTGGGCTGGTGGTGGAAGAATTTGCCATCGGCATGGGCCAGAAGGTCTTTGGATTCCGTTGGCGCGGTGTGGAGTATACCCTCCGGTTGTTCCCCTTCGGTGGATTCGTTAAACTCCCCCAAATGGTGGCCATGGAGGCCGTCGAGGGCAAAAGCGAACAGCAGGCCAAGGATCTGCCCCCGGCTTCACCCTGGTCCAAAATCCTGACTGCCTTCGCCGGCCCTCTTTTCAGTTTCCTCCTCGCCGTGGTCTTCGCCGTACTTTGCTTTGTCACCGGGGTCCCGCAGAACCAGGGCCTGCTCACCCGCACGGTCGGATACGTCGAGCCGGGAAGCGCGGCCGACCAGGCCGGAATCCAGCCGGGCGATGTCATTGAACGCATCGACGGCCACCGGGTCAGCCGCTGGCAGGGTCGCTTTGATGGGGTTGTCGAGTCACTCATGCTTTCAAAGAACGAAAGGGTTTCGGTGGAAGTGTTGCGAGCAGGGCAGCCATTGTCCTTTTCCGTCTTACCGGTCAAGAATCCTGAGATGGAAAACCTGCGCATGATCGGGATTGAGGATTATCCCTCCCGGCCTGCCACAGTCGGCCAAGTCATCAAGGGGTCACCTGCCGAGGGCGCGGGACTCCGCAAGGGCGATGTCATCACCCAAGTCAACGGAACGGTCGTCACCAGCCCCGGCCTGGTGGGTTACTTGGTCGGCAAGGCCGCGGGACCGGTTGCGCTCCAAGTCCTGCGTGGCCACGACTCCTTTGCCGTAACGGTCACTCCGCTTCTCGAAACCACCACCAAGCGGCGTCTCATCGGGGTCGGTTGGAACATGGTCGATCGCAAAGTCGTCCATATCCCCCCGGCAGAGCAGATCACCAACGGGATCTTCACCATCAAGCGCACCATGGAAGCCTTGGTCAGCCCGAAGTCCGGGGTGGGGGTCCGCCACCTCAGCGGGCCGGTCGGCATCTTCGACAACCTGGTCAATCTCCTCACTGTGGACTGGCGCCTCGTCCTGTATTTTTCCGTCGTCCTCAATGTCAACCTGGCCATCATGAACCTGCTGCCCATTCCGGTCCTCGACGGCGGCCACATTGTGCTCTCGCTGGCCGAATGGATCCGCCGCAAGCCGGCGGAAATCCGCTTCGTGGAAATGATGCACCTGGCCTCGTTGGCGGTCATCCTTTGCTTCTTCCTCTACGTCAGCTTTTTCGACCTCAACCGCTCCGCCCGCAAGGTCAGGACCTTTTTCGAACAAACAAAGGACGGCAAACCTGCCGCGGAATACCAATTCGAACCCGCCAAACCCTGACCCGCAATCCTTCCGGCTTATGTCCCTCCAATACTGCGCCAATCCCTTCCAATACCACCGCCGCCTGACCCGTGAGGTCCGGGTGGGTGACGTGATCATCGGTGGACACCACCCCATTGTTGTCCAGTCCATGCTCACCTGCGACACCATGGACACGGCGGCCTGCGTCAAGCAGACCCTCGACTTGGTCAAGGTCGGATGCCAGTTGGTCCGCATCACAGCGCCCACGGTCAAAGACGCCGCCAATCTCAAGAACATCAAGGCGGAACTCGCGGCCCAGGGCTGCCATGTCCCGATCGTGGCCGACATCCACTTCAAGCCCGATGCCGCCCTCGAGGCGGCCCAGTGGGTCGACAAGGTCCGCATCAATCCGGGTAATTTCGCCGACAAAAAGAAGTTCGCCGTCCGTGAATACACCGACCAGGAATATTTCGAGGAACTGGGACGGATCGAGGAAACCTTCAAGCCCCTGATCGACCTTTGCCACCAACGCAAGTTGGCCCTGCGCATCGGTACCAACCACGGCTCGCTCTCCGACCGCATCATGAACCGCTATGGCGACACTCCCCTCGGCATGGTGGAGAGTGCGTTGGAATTCGCCCGCATCGCCCGCAAGTACCAGTTCCACAACTTCGTCTTCTCGATGAAGTCCTCCAATCCCAAGGTGATGATCAACGCCTACCGCCTCCTGGTGGCCAAGCTCAACGAGCTGGGGCCGGATTGGAATTACCCGCTCCACCTCGGAGTGACCGAGGCCGGGGAGGGCGAGGATGGACGCATCAAGAGCGCCATCGGCATCGGTTCCCTTCTCCGCGACGGGCTGGGTGATACGATCCGGGTTTCATTGACCGAGGACAGCGTGCATGAAATTCCGGTGGCCCGTGGTCTCGCGGCCTATGCGGAATCCCTCAATGGAGGCGCAGAGCCGAAAGGGGATTTCGCCCTCAGCTTTGATCCCTTTGTCTACGCCCGGCGCAACAGCTTCACGGTGGACTTTGGAGGCATCAAGGCCGGGGCCGGGGAACCCGCCCGCGTTTTTGCCACCGAGGACAATTACCAGGCCCTCAAACCCCGCTTTGCCGCCCTCGGCGATACCGCTCCGGAAGTGGTTTATGAAACCTCCGGAGTGATCGAGGTCGACTTGGAGGATGAAACGGTGATCCGGGCGGTCAACGAGATGGAGGCACCGGTCATGGTCACGGTCAAGGACGGTTGCCTGCTCAACCCGATTGTGGCCACCCGCATTCTGGCTTCACGCATCCACCCGCGCCATCCAATCCTGCTCAAGGACACCTTCCATCCCGGGGAGAATCCCGACATCCTCCAGAGCTTGTTAGGATCGGCGATCCACATCGGGGCGCTTCTGTGTGATGGGATCGGCGATGCCATCCTCATCCGGCAGGAAAAGGCCCCGGGAGCGAGCATCCGCCTCGGGTTCAATATCCTCCAGGCCGCAGGCAACCGGATCTTCAAGACGGATTACGTCGCCTGCCCGTCCTGTGGGCGGACGCTCTTCGATCTCCAATCGACCACGGCCAGGATCAAGGCGGCCACCCTCCACCTCAAAGGGGTCAAGATCGCGGTCATGGGCTGCATCGTCAACGGTCCCGGGGAAATGGCCGACGCCGATTTTGGCTATGTCGGCGGGGCTCCCGGCAAGATCAACCTCTACATCGGCAAGAAACCGGTCAAGTTCAACATCCCCGAGGATGAGGCGGTCGAGCGTTTGGTGGACCTGATCAAGGAAAACGGAAAGTGGGTCGATCCCCAACCCGTGGCCGAATCCGCAACAGCCTGAAGCCGGTTGTCGGCAGAGGTTGTTTTACGATTCGCCCAGGACCGTTGCCAGCCGCTGCCACGTTTTGGGCAGGGGGTGGAGCAAACGTTGGCGTAATACCCGGTGGGTGCAACCCGGGTCATGCAGGCCCAGTAATTCAAAAAGCCGCTTCTCAAATCGCCCGACCAGCGTCGGGGTCGGAGCTCGGTGATCTAGGTAATCCAGCGCTTTGAGATACAATTGGTGTATCTCCGGTTGCGGGTGCTGGGGTTCACTCAACCGTGCGATGACTTCGTAGAAATAGGATGCGCACAGTCCGCGGGCATAATCCGAGGCCAATCCCGGGTAGTAGCGTTCAGGGGCAAAGTCGACCAGCGTGTGCAATTGCGAGGTGCGGCTGGCGCGGAAACCGAACGACCCCGCGCGGTACGCATCCACGAGGCCGAACAAAGGTTGCTTGGGACGCCGCGCTCCCTTGGCCAGGGTGCGTAGGATGCCGTGATTTTCCGACATCCAAACCGCGATGACGCTGGTCTCGGAATAGGGAAGGCAGTGGACTATGACCCCAGAGTCCCGGGTATTCAACGCTGCCCTCCTTTGTGCATGCTCCCGCTGGTCATGGATTATAGTGGCGCAGCGGATCTTGGCCAACGGATTGCTGATTCCCCGGGAGGCCGAGTTTCCGGGTCAGATGGAATACTCTGGCAACTGGCCCTCGGAGGAGGAGTTTTCGTGCAGGCCGCATTCGCGCTTCAACCCCATGAAGCGCGTCTCCGCCTCGGACAGGCCCTCGGTCAATTGTCGGGTGGAATGGGTGTCGCCAATCGAGACATAACCCTGGTCCCAAAGTGGGTGATACGGGAGGTTGTGATTCTTCAGGTATTGGAAGACATCGCGGTCCGTCCAATCAAGGATGGGGTGGACTTTGACCCGTCCGTTTTTCAGGGCCAGTACTCCAAGCTTTTCCCGGGTGAGGGATTGCTGTGCACGGATGCCGGTCAACCAGGCCCGGGCATGGAGATGATGCAGGGCGGCCTCCAGGGGTTCGACCTTGTTCAGTTGGTTGTATTTTTCGAGGCCCTCCAGTCCTCCATCCCACAGTTTGCCATGACGGGCTTCTTGCCAAGCCGCACTAATGGCAGGCCGTGCGACATGGAGATTCAGCTTCAGGCGCTCGGTCAGGGTATCGATGAATTGGTAGGTTTCGGGGAAGAGATAGCCGGTATCGACGACCACCACCGGAATCGAAGGCTCTTGGGTCGTGACCAAGTGAAGCATCACTGCCGCCTGCGCGCCGAAACTGGAAGAAAGAACGATATGACCCCGATAGTTTTTCAAGGCCCAAGCGACCCGTTCCTGTGCATTCTGGGCGAGGAGTATTTGGTTCCAGTGGGCCAAGTCTTTCACGGGCCAGAGAGGCGTCGGGGCAGAGGAAACTGTAGTTGCCTGGCTAGCACTCATTTTTTTACTGTAGATATCTTTTTTCTCTTGTCACCCTTAAAAAGACGACTATCTCTATATGCTTTATATATTATAACCCGATCGAGTCCAGTCATATGTCACCCACCTATCAGCTATCCCATCTTCGCCAACTTGAGGCAGAAAGCATCCAGATCATCCGCGAGGTGGCGGCTGAGTTCCAAAAGCCGGTCATGCTTTATTCTATCGGCAAGGATTCGGCCGTGATGCTCCGACTGGCCCAAAAAGCCTTCGCCCCGGGCAAATTGCCTTTCCCGCTTCTGCACGTCGACACGTTATGGAAGTTCAAGGAAATGTATGAGCTGCGAGACCGGGTCAGCCGGGAGATATCCGAAGTGTTGGTCTGGACCAACCAAGAGGGGGTCAATCTGGGAGTTAATCCGATCACCCATGGTTCTGAGAAACACACCCACATCATGAAAACCGAGGCCTTGAAGCAGGCCCTCAATCACTACGGTTTTGATGCGGCCTTTGGTGGAGCCCGGCGCGATGAAGAAAAATCACGGGCCAAAGAGCGGGTCTACAGTTTCCGCAATGCCTTCCACCAATGGGATCCCAAGAACCAGCGTCCGGAACTCTGGAGCCTCTACAACAGCCGGGTCAACAAGGGCGAATCCATCCGGGTTTTCCCCCTCTCCAATTGGACCGAACTCGATATCTGGCTTTACCTCATGCGCGAGGACATCCCCATCGTGCCCCTCTATTTCGCCAAGGAACGACCCGTGGTGAGACGGAGCGGCACCCTCATCATGCGTGACGACGAACGCCTTCCTCTCGAGCCTGGCGAACAACCAGAAATGAAGCGCGTCCGTTTCCGTACCCTCGGCTGCTACCCTCTCACGGGTGCGGTCGAATCCGAGGCCGATACCCTGGAGAAAATCGTCCAGGAAATGCTTCTGGCCACCAACTCGGAACGCCAGGGCCGTGTCATCGACTACGATGGCGCCGCCTCGATGGAAGAAAAAAAGAAAGATGGTTACTTTTAACCTGCCTCCGAACAGCGAACACCCGACCACGGAAATCCGCCATGCATTCCCACGACCTTGCCGCCACTGACATCAAAGCCTACCTCAAACTGCACGAGGAAAAGGATCTTCTCCGCTTCCTGACCTGCGGCAGTGTGGATGACGGCAAATCCACCCTCATCGGGCGCCTCCTATACGACAGCAAGATGATCTACGAAGACCAGCTGGCCGCCGTCATGAAGGATTCCAAGGTCCATGGCACCACCGGCACCGACTTCGACCCCGCACTGCTCACCGATGGACTCAAGGCGGAACGCGAGCAGGGCATCACCATCGACGTGGCCTATCGCTACTTTTCCACCGATAAGCGCAAGTTCATCATCGCCGACACCCCCGGCCATGAGCAATACACCCGCAACATGGCCACCGGGGCCTCGACCTGCAACCTGGCCATCATTCTCGTCGATGCACGGCACGGGGTCGTTGTCCAGACCAAGCGTCACAGCTTCATCGTCTCGCTGCTGGGCATCAAGCACGTGGTCGTAGCCGTCAACAAAATGGACCTCAAGGATTGGTCGAAAGACGTCTTCAACAAGATCCGGCAGGATTTCAACGAATTTGCCGCCCGCATGTCGTTCCACGACGTCCATTTCATCCCGTTGTCCGCTCTGAATGGGGACAACGTGGTCGATCGCAGTGTCAATACACCCTGGTATGACGGCCCGACCCTTCTGCACCACCTCGAGAACGTCAACATCGTGGCCGACCGCAATCTCATCGACTTCCGTTTTCCCGTCCAATATGTCCTCCGGCCGAACCTCAACTACCGCGGCTTTGCCGGTACGGTCGCCTCGGGCGTGATCCGGGTGGGTGACGAGGTGGCCTCACTACCATCCGGCCGCCGTTCGAGGGTCAAGTCGATCGAAACGTACAACGGACCGATTCCCGAGGCCTACCCCCCGATGTCGGTGACCTTGACGCTAGAGGATGAGATCGATGCCTCCCGCGGCAATATGCTGGTTCACCCGAACAATGTGCCGCATGTGGGCCATGAATTCGATGCCATGCTGGTCTGGATGCATGAGTCGCCCGCGGTTCCCGGCACCACCTATCTGGTCAAACACACCACCCAAATGGTGCCCGGTGTGCTCAGTGCCGTCCGTTACCGGGTGGACGTCAACTCCATGCGCAAACTGCGGCAGGACAATGAAAACGAGCCGGTTTCACTGGCCTTGAACGAAATCGGACGGGTACACCTGACCCTTCACCGTCCCGTCGCCTATGATGCCTACAGCGCCAACCGCGAAACGGGTAGCTTCATCCTCATCGACCGCCTGACCAACGCCACCGTCGCGGCGGGAATGATCATCGACCGTCCTGTGGCCGCGCCCGGGACCCCGGCCTCCGACACCCCGGTCAGCCAGAACATCACCCGTGAGGACCACTTGGTCACGTCATCCGACCGGGAGACGATGCTGCGCCAACGCGGGGTCACCTTCTGGCTCACCGGCCTGAGCGGATCGGGCAAGTCCACCATCGCCAAGGCTTTCGAACAAAAGTTGGTTTCCCTTGGCCGGCCGTGCTATATCCTCGATGGAGATAACATCCGCCACGGGCTCAATCGTGACCTTGGTTTCAGCATGGAGGACCGCACGGAAAACATCCGCCGCATCAGCGAAGTGGCCCGATTGTTCAATCAAGCCGGCTTGATTGTCATCACCGCCTTCATTTCCCCCTACCAGCGCGACCGCGCCGCGGCGCGTGAGATCATCGGGGAGGATGCCTTTGTCGAGGTCCATGTCGATACCCCCATTGCGGTCTGCGAGAGCCGGGATCCCAAAGGTCTGTACCGCAAGGCCCGTGCTGGAGAGATTCCCCAGTTCACCGGGATCAGCGATCCCTATGAAGCACCGGAGAAACCGGAGTTGCGTCTGGCCACGGCCGAGATGGACGTGCAGTCATCGGTGGATAAGCTGCTGGCCCACGCCATCCAAGTTTGCCGTTTTTCCTGAGGCCTGATCGGCTGGCTCAGGAAGGCGGCCGTGGGGGATGGGGCAGGGGAGGTGGGGATGATTGGCGTTTCGGCCGGGTGGTCGTGAGTGACCAGAGCAGGTTGGTCATGTACCCCAGCAAACCGGCCAGGGCGAAAAAAAACAGGGTGCTTTCCCGGTTGCTGAAAATCCAGGTGTCCTGGAACAAAAAGAGGTCGACGAGACGCTTCACGGTCATGCCGCGGGCGGCCATTTCCATCGCCATCGCCACCAGTGGCAGCGCGGACAAGGCCATGAAGACGAGGGAAAGGCCGATCTGCACCCAGCCAAGGCGCTTCCGACCGGAAAGGAGGGTGCCGACCCCCGGCAATCCGGCGGCATTGACCACGGCGTAAAGGGTGCGATTGAGGGTGCCGCTCATGGATTCTGTCCTCCGGATAATGGATGGCGGCCGATGACCCATTCCTCCACCGGGTTGCCTCCGATGAGGTGCTCTTGGACCAGGCGGTCGATCCGGTCAGGGGTGATTCCGGCATACCATACGCCCTCCGGGTAAACCACCATCACCGGTCCCCCTTGGCACACGCGAAGGCAGGCCGCCCTGGTCCTGAGGACCGGATGGTCGTGTGCACGAAGCGAGGTCTTCAGCCGTTCCCATGCGGCCTCACCGGTTGCCTTGGCACAACAATCCGGTCCTAGACAAAGGAACACATGGCGTTGTGCACGATCGGCTCCAATTTTTTCCAATTCCGGGTGCATGGTTTTCAATCGCCCGCCTCCAGCATATCGCAACATTCCCGCAGGTCATCCGCCAACTGGCCCCAATAGGCCGGGGTGCCGTAGAAGGGGAAGGCCCGGGGGAAGGCCGGATCTTGCCAGCGCTTGCTGATCCAGGCGGCAAAATGCAGGTAGCGCAGGGCGCGCAGGGGTTCGATCAATCGCCAGGAACGGTGGTCGAAGTCATGAAACTCCTGATAGCCTGAAAGCAGGCAGTCGCGACGCCCGGCATCCGAAGGTTCCCGCCCTGCCGCCAGCAGCCACAGGTCCTGCACGGGTGGTCCGATCACCATGTCGTCGAAGTCCACCCACATGGCCCCTTCCGGGGTCCAGAGCAGGTTGCCCAAGTGGGCATCTCCGTGGATGCGTTGGTTGCGGGTTTCCGCGAACCACTCGTTCGAACGATCGAGCATTTCCCCGGCCAAGCGCTCCACCTGCCCGGCAAAGGGATCGGGAATGTGGCCTTCCCCCAGAAGTACATCGAGGCTGGCCCGGCCATAGGTGGAGGGCCCGAGGGTGATACGGTGGCTGGCGTTGCCCGAGGCCCCCACAGCATGGACGCGGCCCATGAGCCGTCCCACGCGCACCAGTTGTTCCTCATCGAGTTCGTCCGGGGTCCTCCCGCCGATGCGGGGGAAGAGACTGAAGCGGATGCCGGTGTCATCCAAAACATGCAGGCTGCGTCCTCGCCCGCCCAACGGGGCGCAGATGGGAATTTCGGCCTCGGCCAGGTCGTAGAGGAAATCGTGTTCCTCCAGGATCTGTTCCCGCGTCCAGCGGCCTGGGCGATAAAACTTGGCCACCACGTAGGTGATGGAGGTCCCGGGCAGGGGCGACTCCAATTCGGCGGCGACGACCCGGTTTTCCATGCTGTTGAGGAAGTGGACCCGGCCGGTACAATGCAGACCGGTGGATTCGATCGCAGCCAGAGTCCTTTCCGGGGTCAAGTCGTAGAAAAATTGGGTGTCCTTGCCCCAGGCGGGGGAGGAACCATGGGATGGAGTGCGGCGGGCCACCCGGTATTTATAGTCTGGCGCGGGCCCGGCGGACAGGGTTAATACATCCCAATCCCCGCCGGACTTGCCTTAGAAGTCATCTCAAAAATAGGGCAAGTCCGCGTTGCGAGTGCCACCGGCCCGAACCCGAGGAGGAACGACCGAGCATATATGAAGTATATACGTGAGGAAGTGACGACGAAGGGAGCGGGTCGGTGCCGCCGCAACCCT